>WUAJ01000105.1 GCA_009827215.1 Phycisphaeraceae bacterium | reverse complement strand
CGACGACGCGCCCCACGCGCTGCGTTCGATCCTCTACTCATGCGCCGAGGCGCTCCGCATCGCGTCGCTGCTGCTGTCGCCCGCGATGCCTCAGAAGATGGCGCAGCTCTGGGACGCGTGGAACTGCGAGCACCTGACCGATCCCAGCGACCCAAACTCCGCGCTCGTCGCGCCGCTGTCCGAGCTCGCTCAGTGGATGGGCCCCCATTCCATCAAAGCGGGACAGTCGATCACCAAAGGCGACGCCCTCTTCATGCGTGCCGACACCAACGAACCCGCACCCGAAGCGACGGCCGCGTCCTGATGCACAACGCCAACCTCGTCATCTTCGACTGCGACGGCGTCCTCGTCGATACCGAACCACTCACCAACCGAGTGCTCGCGCAGACCGTCTCTGAAGCTGGATGGGAAATCGACACGCAGTACTCCGTCACCCACTTCAAGGGACGCAACCTCAAGGACATCCACCAAGACGTCGAGGACAAGCTCGGATTCAAAGTCCCCGATCTCCTCGACACCTACCGCACGCGCATGTACGAAGCGCTCCAGTCCGATCCGGTGCCAGCGATCGAGGGCATCCACGAACTCCTCGACCTCCTTGATGACCACCACTCCGCCCCCCAACATCGCTGCGTCGCGACCAACGCACCGATCAAGAAAGCAACGATCACGCTGACGGGTTCCAAACTCATCAACCGCTTCCCACATCCCCAGGACCCAACCCAGTTCGCGATGTTCAGCGCGTATCAGATCAACAAGTGGAAACCCGATCCCGCGCTGTTCCTCCACGCCGCGAGCGTGATGGGACACGATCCAGAGGACACCATCGTCGTCGAGGATTCCGTCTCAGGCGTTGAGGCCGCTCGCAACGCAAGCATGCGCGTGATCGGTCTCGCGACCCTGACCCCCGCCGACACGCTCCGCGAAGCCGGCGCGACGCAGATCGTCGAATCCCACCAAGAGCTGATCGATCAACTCTCCGCGGCGCTCTGAGAATCGCGCCAACCAATGCCGCAAACCCCTAAATTTCATTGGTTTGTGTCGCTCCCGAAATGACAACTCAAAGCGGCTGTCTATGATCCTCGACTATGCCCATCCCTCGTGTTGCCATCGTCGGCCGACCCAATGTCGGCAAGTCCTCCCTCCTGAACCTCATCGCTCAGGAGCGCATCGCGATCGTTGACCCAACGCCAGGCGTCACGCGCGATCGGATCTCCACCATCGTCGAGCTCCCCGACCCCAAGGACCCCACCAACGAGCGAGGCACGGCCAAACAAATCGAGCTCACCGATACCGGCGGATTCGGGGTCTATGTCGCCGACGGCGCCCGCTACAACGAGATCGGCGCCGACCTCGCAACGCTCACCAACGACATCGAGCAGCAGATCGCCCAAGCCGTGTCCACAGCGGACGTCATCCTCTTCGCCGTCGATTGCCAAGCCGGGATCACAGCACAGGACCAAGCAATCGCGCAGATGCTCCGCGAACAAAAACTCGGACGACGCGACAAAGACGGCACCAAAAACTCCGAACTCACCCCAGTCCATGTCATCGCGACCAAGTGCGACGACTCCGGATGGGAACCCCACGCGTACGAACTCGCTGCGTTCGGATTTGGTCAGCCGCTGATCTGCTCGTCCAAATCAAAATACCTCCGCCGCGACATGCTCGACAAGCTCTTCGACATCGTCCCGGAATACCACGGCGAACCAGAACCCGAAGTCGACATGAAGGTCGCGATCGTCGGGAAACGCAACGCCGGGAAATCCACGCTCGTCAACACGCTCGCGGGAGAACCACGCGTCATCGTCTCCGAAATCGCCGGAACCACCCGCGACGCAGTGGACGTCAAGATCGAAATCGATGGCAAGTCCATCCTCGCGATCGACACCGCGGGACTCCGACGCAAGAAATCGTTCCAGGACAAGATCGAGTACTACGCGCTTGATCGCGCTAAACGCGCCATCACCCGCGCCGATGTGGTGCTGTACCTCCTCGACGCGACGACCGAGATCTCGCAGGTGGATGAACAGCTCGGCAAGCTCATCGTCGATTCGCACAAACCCGTCGTCATTGTCCTCAACAAATGGGACATCGCGAAAGACGGCTCCGACCAAGCAGGACGCAAAGTCACCCCCAAGCGCTACGAAGACTACATCCGCAAAGAGCTCAAAGGACTGTCATTCGCGCCAATCGCAATCATCAGCGCTAAAGAAGGACTCAATGTCACCGAAACACTCGAGATCGCGATGGAAATGTTCGAGCAAGCATCCCACCGCGTCGGGACCGGACAGCTCAACCGAACCATCTCCTCCATCATCGAAGCACGCGGCCCATCCAACAAGCTCGGCGCCGAAGCACGCGTCTACTTTGCATCTCAGGTCAAAACCAACCCACCAACACTCGTGCTCGTCGTGAATGATCCGGATCGTTTCACGCTCAACTACGAGCGTTACCTGATGAATCGCATCCGTGAGCTGCTCCCGTTCGGAGAGGTCCCGATCAAACTCATCTTGCGTGCTCGCAGCCGCGTCGAGAAACGCGCCAAGTCCACATCAGGGAAGCAACTCCACGCGCCGGATCAAGTCTCTGGACGCTTCGACGAAGACATGGCTGTTGAAGCCATCGATCGCGATGCATTCCTCGCGGATCTCCCCGATGACGCGAGTGCATACTTCGATGATTAATACACCCCCTCAAACGAGGGAAAGTGCTTATACCTAAACAACTTGAGGCACTCAACTCTTGTTCTAGAGAGCCACAAAAATCTCCGATGAAATGGCATTAGGAGACCCAAATGGCTCAAAATCGATGGATTATTGTGGGAATTGCGACTTGGCTGGGTGCCGTCGGTGCTGGGCTCGCTGTCCTCGCAGACTATGCCGCTGAGCCTGGAATGACGGGAGAAGTCCCAAGCGTTTGGCCAGACAACGAATCGCTTGCGATTGCCTCTGATTCCCACACCATCGTGCTTGCAATCCATCCGCGCTGTCCCTGTACACGCTCGACCATCGACGAACTCGAAGGCGTGCTCTCAAACACAAACGCAACTCCGAAAATCCTCGCGCTCATCTTTGAGCCAGGACCAAACGATGCGCCACATCCAGATGAAGCGTTCGCTCGCACAAGCATTACCAGAAGACTGAGCACACTCCCGAATCTGGAGTGCATCGCCGACCCCGGCTCAGCAATCGCACAACGCTTTGGAGCCATGACCTCAGGTCACGCTCTTGTCTACGCAAAAGACGGCACCCTCAAGTTCTCCGGCGGACTCACTCCTACCCGAGCACACACCGGACCAAACACAGGGTCGTTTGCCCTCAAGAGCATCCTTCAAGGCGAACAACCAATCGCAGAACAAGCACCGGTATTCGGATGCCCACTCTGCCCCACATCTGAAGAACCAGAAATATGCGAAATCACAGAAGCCAACAGCTGCCCAAACAGGAATAGGGACACGACACCATGAGTACTCCTTCAATCTCTGCGCTTGAACTCAACGCATCAGAGCGGTTCAAGGCCGCGTTCAATGCGCTCTGCATCAAAACCGATAAGATCCTCTCGATCGCGCTGATTGTTCAATGGGCGATCCTTGTCGCCCTCGCGTTCACGATCTCTCCAAAGACTTGGATCGGAGCTACCTCGAGCCCAAACAAGCACTTGATTGCGTCAATCGTGCTCGGCGGGATCGTCGCTCTCTTTCCATTCGTACTCGCACGACTCAAAGCAGGCGAACTCATCACACGACTCGCAACCGGGATCGCATTTGCGTTTATGGGAGGACTGTTCGTTCATGTGGGTGGTGGTCGCATCGAATACCACTTCCACTACTTCGCATCCATGGCAATCCTCTCACTCTACAGAGACTGGCGTGTCTTGATCGCTGCGACCGTCGTCGCGGCAGCCGACCACGCATTCCGCGGCATCTTCTGGACACAATCGATGTACGGCATTGAAACAGCAAGCAAACTCCGCTGGATCGAGCACGCAATCTGGCTCGTCTCCGAGGTCGGATTCCTCATCTTTCTGACACACACCGCTCTCGTAGATATGAAATCCGCGGCACATCGTGAAGCAGAACTCGATGAAACCGCTGACAGCATCACCAATGCAGCTGCGCAGCTCGGACAACAGCTCGCGCATATGGAATCCACCAATGATCTCTCGCAAGAGATCCAGATTGAAAACGCGTCCGGACTCGACGAGGTTGCTGCAGCCGTTGAAGGATTCCTCCACTCGATGCGTCACACGATCGAACAGATCGATCTCTCCACGCAAGAAACACGAACCGCATCAATTCAGATCGCGGGCGCCGCAGTCGAGACCTCAGGGATCACACAGAGCATCAGTCAACGCGCTGATGACGCGATGGAACGAGCCGAGAGCGCCTCTCTGTCCGCGCAAGAAGGCGGAGAAGTCATCGCTGAGACTATTGAGAATATCACTGGTATCCAGGTCCAAATCGAAGATTCAGCAAAAGCTGTAGACAACTTCGTAATCGCGAGCAACTCGATTGCTGAGCTTGTTCAGACCATCGTTGACATCGCTGACCAGACCAACCTCCTCGCACTCAACGCAGCGATCGAAGCGGCGAGAGCCGGAGAGCAAGGCCGCGGGTTCGCAGTTGTGGCCGATGAAGTCCGTAAACTCGCGGATCGTTCTTCGACCGCTGCATCTGAGATCCACGATGCGATCTCTAAGCTCAGCGAGAACTCCAAATCCGCAGCCGAGCAGATGAGAAACACTGTGGATCAAGCGATCCAAAACGGACAGCTCGCAAACAGCGCCGCTCAAAACCTTGAAAGAATCGTCATCGGAGTCAAAGAAGTCTCCACTGACATTGCCGACATCACCGAATCGATCCGCGAGGTCAACTCCGCTGCGGAACTCTCCGCAAGCTCCTGCGACGGACTCGCAAAGACCGCAGACTCACTCGCAGAAGTGACCGGCCGATTCGTTGTCTAATCCCCACATTTCATAATCCGTTGACTTAACAAAAGCACCCCGGAACTCTTTCCGGGGTGCTGTACTTAAATCAATAAACAGCTTACTCAGCACTCGTTGTCGGCTTAGATATCGAATCCTCCTCATCAACCACATGACCCAGAGCGCTCGGGAGCTAAATGTTGTTAAGCGTGAACTGCTGCAGCGCTGCTACCTGCTTTGTTCACTCTGATCGAGGGGGAAACCCAGCCACGCTTCTGTATCTTCTCTAGATCAAGAGCAGATACATCAAGGATTCATCTTGATCAGAGCTTTCGTGTAACAACCGAATCAATGAAACATGTTCCCTGGCACTTTGACATGGCCATAGTGATCAGCATGTCCAAGAAACAATCAGAAGATAAGTAGCTTTGGCCGGTAAGAACTCAACGATCAAGCCGCGAATCCGCCGTAGTCATCCCCATACCCGTCATCGAAACCGTAATCATCACCCGGCTCATCATCCAAGCCGTAATCACCACTCAGTCCCCACTGATCGCGCGGGAGGTGACGATGGTGGGTCTGGATGACGCGTGCGAGCTGATCACCGAAGAGCGACCCGATGATCCCGAGCATCCGCACATCCTCTTCGCTGAAGCTGCGTGAACGATCACGGAACAACGCGAGCACCGCGAGACATTCATTATCTTCTCGGCAAGAGATTGTCAGCATCGTCGAATCTTCGACCCAGTACGCACTGGTCCCGAGCATCTCCGTCAGCTCGACGCGTCCAGACATCGCGCGGACACCATCAAGATGCTCAACGCTCTCAGGGATCGCATCCGCGAGCTGATCGAGCATGACCTCCGCAGTCTCTTTCGCGATATCGTAGTTGACATACGCGCCGACCGAGTAATCACCACCACTCGTTGGCATGAAGATCGCGGCATTGGTTGGACCGATCTTGGACAGCGCGAACTCAAGCAGCGTGCGGAGCAACGACTCAATATCAAGCTCCTGACGCAACAGCGTCTCCAGCTCGCTCTTGATCTTCACATCCCCGAACTGCTGACTCAGATCCTTGTACGCATCGGTCAGATCCGTGCACAACCCACCGATCTGTCCAGTCACTTCCTCGCGTGCGTTATTCAACTTGCTGCAGAGCTTCTTGAGTCGATCCACGCGAGCATCGCGACGACGCACACGCTCCGCACGCTCCGCGGCTCCAACAAGCCGACGGACAGTGTCCGCTTCCTTGCTGCTCATCTGGATCAAATCACACGCGCCGGCACGCATCGCACGCACCGCGTCGTCAGTGCTGTGAATCGCTCCGAGCACAACCCCAACGATCATCGGATGATGATGCGTGATCGTCTCGAGCAGCTCGATCCCATCGCCGCTCGTCAGAGCACGCTCGATGATGACCAGATCCGTCCCGTTGGTATTGATGTGCTCGAGCGCTTCGCTTGCGCTCTCGACAAACTCAATGGACTCCACGCGCCCGTGCAGCATCGAAGCGATGCGCCGACGAACAGATCGACGAGGACTGACCGCCAGCACGCGTGCACGCAAACCGACTGGTTCAAGCATCATGGACTCAGAACCGTCAAAAGAGCTGTGCTCGATCGACCCACCATACTGATCGCTAAACGCTTCGTTGCCTTTCGGCTGCTCAGATGGTGTGTCACTGTGGTTCATCGCGTGCTCAACTCTCTCGTGTACAACTGTGTTCTTTCTTTATGCCGCGTTCTTGCGTGCTTTGTGCTTCCCGCGAAGCACAATCTGGACTTGGGCGCCGGGAACCTTCCCAGGCGTGTTGGCAATGTCGATCGCGCCGCCGTGCAACTCGATGACACTCCGTGATCTTGCCAGACCCAATCCAGGACGACGCCCCGCTTTGAGTTCTGAGAAGAACGGATCGAACGCATGATTCAGTGCCCGCTGCGACAAGCCGGGACCAGAATCAACGATCCGTACCATTACTCGACCATCCTCACCCGCGGGTTCAATCGAAACATTCACAACCCCCGAAGGCTTTGATAAAACCGCATTGATGATCGGCTCACTGATCGCATGTGACACCAACTCGCGATCAACCTCGATCGGTTCGAGCACGCCGTCAATATGCAACTTCACCTTCGCGCGGATCCCAGCACGATGTGCCTTGCTCTTCGCTATCTCGATCGCTTGGCGCATCACAAGCACAGGATCCGTCGAAGCAATCGTCGGCTCTGGTGGTTCCGCGAGCAGGTGCATCGAGGTGATCATGCTCGACAACGAATCAGCGGCTTGCGCTATCGATTGCGCCGCGTCCCGATCACGCTGAGTACCCAAACGCTCAAACAACTGCTGCGAGCGTCCATTGATCACAGAGAGTGGATTGTTCATCTCGTGGGCTGCGCCCGCCGCCATCTGACCCAAACGCAATAACGATTCATTCTTCGTCCGCTCGCGTTGCATCGAAGCGAGTTCACGATTCGCGCTCGCGAGTTCCTCCGCGAGCTCCCTCGCCCCTTGCGCATTGGCCGCGTTCTCCAGCGCTCGCGACCATGCACGACGAACCACGCGGAATCCCTTCGCGCTCAGTTCGGGAGCCGCGTCACTCGACGCTTTGACGAGCACAACAAGACCGGAGACCGCTTCCTGAGTGTCACCTCTTTCGCCGCAGTCCCCAACCCCGATCAACGAAGCGACCCCGATCTCACGCACCGATTGCACCATCGTGCGGAACCAATCCAGATTCGCAAGTTCCAGGACCTGATCGCCGCTGAGTCCTGCGATGTGACCCGGACGGATCTCTCCCTGATCCGAAACACTCGGCCCGATAACAACCTGTCCCGCGTTGTTGCCTCCTGTGATTTTCCCGTCCACAACCTGGTACTTCATCCACAGACCGCCGGGACGATCCTGCAGGATCACCACACCGTGATTGATCCCAGTGAGTTTCGCTCCGGATCGGATCATCCCGCACACGATCTGTTCGGAATCCACTGATCCACCGATCGCGTCATAGAACACATCCACCGCCGCGAGCAGCGAGTGCGAACGATCCGCGATCTGCTGCTTACCTCGCAGTTCCTGATTGATCGTAGCGAGCTTTGTATTCGCTCTTGTAAGCGACGAGAACAGCAGTTCAGGAGCGCTGAACTCACCAACAGATCGG
>WUAJ01000104.1 GCA_009827215.1 Phycisphaeraceae bacterium | reverse complement strand
ACTCCGGCGTAGACCTCTACATCGGAGGCAACGAACACGCCGTCCTCCACCTCCTCTACGCCCGCTTCTGGCACATGTGCATGCACGACCTCGGATACATCAAGTCCGACGAACCCTTCCGCAAACTCTTCCACCAAGGCATGATCACCTCCATGGCTTACCAACGCGCCGACAAATCACTCGTCCCCATCGACGAGGTCGTCAACCAAGGCACAGAAGCCGATCCAACCTACATCGAGACCGCGACCAGCGCCCCAGTCGAGCGCATCATCGCGAAGATGTCCAAGTCCCTCAAGAATGTTGTCAACCCCGACGATGTGATCGCCGACTACGGCGCCGACACCTTCCGCCTCTACGAGATGTACATGGGACCCCTCGAAGCGAGCAAGCCTTGGAATACGCGCGACATCGTGGGTCTGCACCGATTGCTCCAAAAAATCTGGCGCCTCTGCACCAACGAAGACGGCTCGATCTCCATCTCTGGCACCTCCGATGAAGCGACGGAAAAACAACTCCACCGCCTCATCGCCAAAGCCGGCGCGGACATCGAGAAGCTGTCCTTCAACACCGCGATCGCCGCGATCTTCGAGTTCGTCAACGCGAGTAAATCCCTCACCCGCAACCAGCTCGACCGCTTCACGCGCGTCCTTGCGCCCTTCACGCCCCACCTCGCCGAGGAACTCTGGTCCAAGCTCGGCAATCCCCCCTCCGTCGCCCACGCGGATTGGCCAACCTACGAAGAGTCCATGCTTGTCGACGACGAGGTCACGATCCCTGTGCAGGTGATGGGCAAGCTCCGCTCGAAGATCACGATGCCCAAGGACGCGGACAACAAGTCGATGGAAGAAGCCGCCCTCGCCGACGAGAAGATCGTTGCCTTCCTCGAAGGCAAGCAGATCCGCAAAGTCATTGTCGTGCCAGGCCGCCTCGTCAACATCGTCGCGAACTGACAAACCCATACCAAGCGAGCGCACCTACAGTCTCGCATGAGCCAGCCAACCACCCAGTCAGCCAGCCCCCACGACACCTACACCTCCCCCCTCGCCGCGCGAAACGCATCTCCAGAGATGTGCAAAGTATGGTCGCCGCGCCACAAGTTCACCACCTGGCGCAAGATCTGGCTCGCCGTCGCACAAGCCCAACAAGCCTGCGGCCTCGAAATCACCGACGAACAAATCAACGAGATGAAAGCAAACCTCGAGGTCACCGACGAAGACCTCGCCCTCGCCGCCAAATACGAACGGCAGCTTCGCCACGATGTCATGGCCCACGTCCACGCGTGGGGAGACAAATGCCCCGCCGCCAAACCCATCATCCACCTTGGATGCACCAGCCAAGATGTGGTGTGTAACGCGGACCTCATGGTTCAATACGAAGCAATCCAGTTGCTGGAAGCAAAGATTTCTAGAGCGGTGATCGCGCTCGGCGAAAGTGCTGCAGACACCAAGAGTATTCCAACTCTGGGATTCACGCACTACCAGCCCGCACAACCAGTCACAGTTGGGAGACGCACCGCAGGATGGGCAAATGAACTAGTTCAAAACACTCCCACATCTCGTGACGAGTTCGTCGGATCAATGTATCGACTTCGCGGGTTCGGAGGAGCTACAGGGACTCAAGCATCATTTCTCAATCTCTTCGGAGACGATCCCAAGAAAGTGGATGAGTTTGAGCTGATTGCTACTTCTGAACTCCTCTTGCAGTTGGGCATTCTCTCTGACAAGAGTGTTGTTGATTCACTTGGTAGCAAGTTGCTTGATACCTGGAAGTTTCAGTTGATGGGACAGACTTACCCAAGATCGCAAGACACCGCACTCCTTGCAGCGATGGCAAATGTCGCCTCCGTCCTCCACAAAATCGCCACCGACATCCGCCTCCTCTCCAACAGAAAAGAAATCGACGAACCCTTCGGCAAAAACCAGATCGGTTCCTCCGCGATGCCCTACAAACGCAACCCCATGAAATGCGAGCGCATCTGCGGCCTCACCCGCTTCGTCATGAATCTCGTCGGAAACGCCTACGACACTGCCGCGACCCAATGGCTCGAACGCACGCTTGACGACTCCTCCAACCGACGCCTCTCGCTCCCCGGAGCCTTCCTCGCACTCGACGGCGCGCTCGACCTCATGCACACCGTCGCGTCCGGACTCGTCGTCAACGAAGCGATGGTCCGCAAGAACCTCATGCTCGAACTCCCGTTCATGGCGACCGAAAACATCCTCATGGAAGCTGTCAAAGCCGGAGGCGACCGCCAAGACCTCCACGAAAGAATCCGCGTCCACTCCCAAGCCGCCGGCCACCGCGTCAAGCAAGAAGGACTCGACAACGACCTCATCGACCGACTCAAAGCCGACCCCGACTTCGCGCCGATCCACCACATGCTCACCGAAGATCAGATTCTCAACCCCATGAATTTCATCGGACGCAGCGTTGAACAAACCGAACGCTTCATCACCGAAGTCGTCGAGCCCCTCAAAGAACGCTACAAAGACGAACTCGAATCACTGGGTTCTGCAGATCGAGGCGTGTAACACTCATTCAAGCGTGTGCGGCCCATTCCCATTGCCGTTCCCGTTCTCTTCATCAACCGTCCCATCCGCAAGCGCCACCACCCAAGGCGTCCAGAGCGTGATGAACGCGATCGCGAACAAGAAGAACGCGATCAAGAACTCCCCGACCCCGCACGCCGCACCGATCGCCGCGACCACCCAGATCGATGCCGCCGTGGTCAATCCAATGATCGAACGCTTCGAGTGCAGGATCGCGCCCGCGCCAAGGAAGCCGACGCCCGAGATGATGTACGAGAGTACGCGCGTCGGATCAGCGCGGATGATCGCCTCGTCGCCTCCAACATGGATCAACTGCTGACCAAGCATCGCGAACATCGACGCGCCCGCGCCGATCAGGATCATCGTTCGAATATCCGCAGGTTTATCCGCGCGCCCGCGCTCCCACCCAAGCAATCCCCCAAAGATCGCCGCGAGCAGCAAGCGCAGCAAGACCGAGATCTTCTCGTCCATACTCACACTCCAGTCGATCGCGCCGACCAGAGCACCGGTATCACAAAGCGTCCATGCCGAAATCATTCAGATAGTGTAAAGGAAATGTTAAGAAACAGCAAGTCAGCCGTATAAAGACTGAGTCAGAGACCACTTGTGCCGCGTCGTAGCCGCTTGACACCAGAAACCAGTTCACTCCATTCCTGATCCGTGAACGATTGAATCCCGCGTTCCGATGCCCATCGAACAAGCTGCGCTCGGCTCTTCGTCTCAAGCTTCGTGTGAATCGCATTGATGTGATGCTCGACCGTTTT
Organism: Phycisphaeraceae bacterium; assembly: GCA_009827215.1. Lineage (GTDB taxonomy): Bacteria > Planctomycetota > Phycisphaerae > Phycisphaerales > UBA1924 > UBA1924. Next base: position 4,827 of record WUAJ01000104.1, on the reverse strand, counting down.
CTCAGCGCGACTCATTCGTTCCGCGATCTCGCGCGTCGAGAGTCCGCTCGCGACAAGATGCAACACCTCAAGCTCACGAGCAGTCAAAGGCTCAAGCTTGTACAGATTCGAACTCTTGATAATCGGGATGTCATACCCCTCCAAAAACTTGGAGTGCACCGAGGCATCCTGCACCAAGATAAACACACCCTTGTGACCAAACGCCTGCTCATCGAGCGGATACACCGTCGAGATCACACGCGTGTCATTCATCAAGCGGAAGTGACTCTGCACCATCCCGCTGTCCATCACCTCACGATGCACTTTGATCCGATCGTTCGCGGCTCCAGCCGGGACCATGTCCTCAACTGTTGTGCCAATCATGTCCTCAACAGTCTTGTTGCTCCCCGCAATTCGGCAATACGAAGCCGTGCACCAAATCACACGCAGATCCTCGTCCCGCGCCACGCCGAGCACACCAGGAATCTGTGCGAACAAACCAAGATCGTCCGGGCGAACTGGTCGCTGTTGAATATCCATACGCGTCCCCGTGCACACTGGTGACAAATCGGTGAATACCAATCTTCGCTCGTGTCCCGCTCTGGACGCACGATTGATAGAGAGTTCTACCTACTATTATTCTACAGATTCGCCATCACTTGGGACAACTTCTTTTCGTAAACCATCTGCACCCTCGAGAATCGACATCCATTCCTCAGTGGAAAAGGACTGAATCCCTCGTTCAGTGGTCCAGCGAACAAGCTGTGCTCGGCTATGAGTCCCGAGTTTGCTATGGATCGAGTTGATGTGATGCTCCACAGTCTTGTGTGCTCGAAACAGTTTCTCTGCGATTTCTTGCGTTGCAAGACCCACCGCGACATGATGCAACACCTCAAGCTCTCGAGGAGACAGCGCGTTGAGTTCGTACAGATTTGGTGTTGAAAGAACCGGAAGCTCGCGATCAAGTCCGAGCCGTTCATCAACAGGTGAATCTTTCATCACCGCGAAGATCCCACGATGACCGAAAGCGGCTTCATCGAGCGGGAAGATGGTGCACATCACACGAGAGTCAGCACTGAACTGATAATGACTCGTCACCTCTCCAGTCTCAATCACGCGCCGCTGTACCTTCCCGCGTTCCTGAGCCGCCGAAGGAGGAAGCACATCACTGAGCGTAGTTCCGATCATCTGATTCGCGTGTTCCACCTTCCCAGCGATCCGATAGAACGATGGGGAGCACCAGAACAGACGCAACTCCTCATCACGCGCGACACAAGCGATCCCCGGAACCTGAGCAAACACCTCAAAGTCGTCCGGCCGAATCATTCTTGTGTTACATGCCATGCTTTCCCCAGCAAGAATCAAAACTACGATGAAACACGAGTATAAACGAGCGCACCTCTCATAGATAGTACTTTTCGCCTACGCGATCGATTCGAGATTGAAATTGGGTACTATGACGGATAAATCAATACCTGCACAACCGAATCACAGCTCGCTTGGCGCATCGAGTATGCCATGATCCGGAACTAGGCGCAGCAAGACTTCTTCATACTCTTCCGAACAATCTGAGCACCTTTCACAATCAAGCCCCATTCATGACTCGTAAAGGATTGGATTCCGCGCTCCGATGCCCAGCTCACAAGCTGTGGTCGACTGGTGGTCCCAAGCTTGGAGTGGATCGAGTTGATGTGATGCTCAACAGTTTTGTCTGCGCGACTGATCTCCTGCGCAATCTCGTGAGTGGACATTCCTATCGCAATGTAGTGCAACACTTCAAGCTCGCGAACAGAAAGCGCGTCGAGTTTCGCCAGATTCGGGGTAGATAGCACAGGGATATGAGTGAACACGGACGACTGCAAAGGGTGAGGTGATACTTTCACCAAACCCATAATCCCTTGATGACCAAACGCATCCTCGTCCAATGGAAAGACAGTCACCAACTCTCGATAATCCCGGCTCAGCTGGTAGAAGTTCCTGATCTCAACATTCTCCATGACTTCTCGATACACCGCCACCCGTTCGTCAGCCGCCGGCTCAGGAATCGCTTGATGCAAAGTACGACCAAGCATCTTGCCGACAGGGCGCAACTCTCTCGCATACTGCTCAAAGAGAGCAGTGTGCCAAATGATGCGACCATGCTCATCTCTCGCGACACCCGAGATCTCAGGAATCTGCTCGATCAAAGAAAAATCTTCCGGCCGTATCACTCTCGGAGTACCAATCATCTAGTCCAAATCCGTTCTGAAAAGTGTTGAGTCCCACCAACACTGTACAGGACATGCTCTACACGCTGCAAGAACAGATGAGAATGATCGGAATACACGCCCAGAATAGGTGAAACAACCAGTCCTGTAGGTAGGGTGACCTACAAACGAAACATAAAAATAATATGTTAAGCCGTTTCGGATCTGTCTTTAGGGCGCTGTAGCGCACCCATTCATAAACGCATCGAGAAATGTGTTCACATCTTCAAATCCGAACACTCCATCGCGATTCAGATCCGCCGCCTCGCGTCCCTCGCCGACGAGCTTTAAGAACAACGCGATGTCTAAGTAGTTGAGCGAACCATCAAAGTTCATATCCGCCGGACACACTTGATCAATCCCGTAGTAGACACGCACCACACGCGGATCGTTCGACCCATTCGAGCACGCGATCAGATCCACGTCACCGTCCGAGTCCAGATCCGCAACATTGACCCCGCTCAGGTTCACATCCGCGATCGACACCATCGGCTCAAACTCGCGCGCCGAGTCCTGGAACATCACTGAGACCGAGTTCTTAAATCCACTCGAGTCATCTGTGTACGAACAACTCAGCAAGTCCTTCATCCCATCACCATCAAGATCCACAACCACAATCTCCGCGGCACTCCCTCCAGCCCATCGATGCAACTGATCCTCGAGACCACTCTCGCCGCCATACGCGATAATCACCTCGTGCCGCTCATCAAGGTCATTGAGCAGCACCGCGACATCATCAATCCCATCGCCGTCAATATCCTCAACCACGATCCAATACGGCTCAAGATCAAACAAATCCTCGATCGACAAACTCTGATCGAGCACAAAGCTCCCCGAACCATCATTCAAATACGTCTCGATCGCGTACTCCCCAGTATCGTCCTCAAGGACAACACACACGACATCAAGCATCTCGTCTTGATTCGCATCGATCAGCTCCATGTTGTAGGTCCGCAAGCCCTGAAGCTCCCCAACCGGAGAGATCGGCCCAAACGAAAACTGTGCAGCGCCATCATTGAGCCACACAAGCACGGCTTCCCCGCGATACCCGTCAAAAATATCCACGAACCCACGGATCACAATGTCCGTCGTCCCATCCCCATCCACATCGCCCGTCGAGAATGAGTTGTCCTCTGAGTTGAAGTGGATATTCATCTCATCGAGCATGCTGTGAAGCTCTTGCTCCCCAATGACATCTCGGCTGATAATGCGTTCCCCTTCAAACCCACTCATAACCGGATTCAAAACACAAGACGGAGCAATAGACCCACTGCTCAAACGCAACGACAAAACATCCGGCGTCGGATCATCATCCATCTGTGCAATCACTGTACGGAATCCGACTGGGCCTCCAAGGAATCGCGTATCACGATCCCACTTGTATCGACCATCAACATCCCGATCGAAAACACGGAACCCATCATCATTTCCCAAAATCTCCGGATCACCATCACCATCAAAGTCCGCCGTGATGACATGCGAAAGACTGTACCTTCCAAATGCGTCCTGCTCCTCAAACACCACATCCCGCTTCATCGGATTCGCAAGCACACCCCACACCGCCAGTCCGAGCTGCTCTTCAAAGGTCTCAAATGAATAATCAAACCGCTCCGCAATCGTCGGCGTCACCCGATCCTTCATCCCGTCCCCATTAACATCGATCATCGCATCACGATACACAAACTGGTCGTACTCACGCCGTGCTTGATATACATGTATCCCCTCGCCGTGCACACCGAGCTCGTTGTACACAGCGCGCCTTCCATTGAGATTCAGCGGATCGCTGACCCGCCACCCAGTCGGATTCTCGTAAAGCGGGAAGTACAGCAGATCATCCGTCCCATCACCATCCAGATCACCTACAGAGCGCAAGTTCCGTAGCTCATTCTCAGGATTGCTGTACTCGCTCGAATATGCGTTCTCAAAGTCGGGAATCCCAAACAACAGGATCTCCTGCGAGTCATCCTCCGAGAACGGCGCCAGATAGAACCCAAACGACCAGCGGATATCTCCATCCAGATCGCTATCACCCTGTGCCACAATGTCCATCAGCCCGTCACCATTTACATCCGCAAAGCACGCGGCGTCCCCCTGAAACTGAAAGTTCGATGCCTGCAACGATGGCGCAAACTCAAACTCGTCATCATCATCATCCGGATCAATCCACACCCCGCCCTCCTGCATTGTTACGCGTATGTCATTGGATTGCACTTCCAACGCGACCAGATCCATGTCCCCATCGCCGTCCGCATCCGTCACTGCGAGTTGCTCCTCGTCATACGCAATAAACGGTACGATCTCTTGCGAGTACACCCCGTCCTCCCCGCGATACCAGACTACAGATGCATCACAGTTGCTCACGAGATAATCCGCAGCCCCATCCTGGTCGATGTCCTCGATCAGGAACCTTTGGAAGCTGACAAAGTTATCTTCCTTCCCGCTCAGCACCATTCCTTGTTCAAAGCCATCCCCAGTATTGATCCAAGGCTCAATCGAGAATATGAGCGTCGAGCACAGCACCAGATCATTCAACCCATCCCCGTCGTGATCGTGGATCACAAAATCAATGATGCGATCCCCCTCCAGCTCGAACCCCTCGATA
>WUAJ01000103.1 GCA_009827215.1 Phycisphaeraceae bacterium | reverse complement strand
AAGCACCAACGCCGTCATGCCGACAAGTGCCGCCCTTCGACCGCCAAGCATCACAGGCAGACTACGAGTCCGGAATGCATCATCGCTCGACTCATCGTCTAAATCACAGAGAACCGCATCCCCAAACACAATGAGCCCAATCCCTGATATTGCCCAAAGCATGCTCGGCGACTCCACGAGTACACCCAACTCTCCGCGATTGACTGTGAATGTCGCGAGCCCAGTCACTGCGCCACTTACAAGTACCGCTTTGAGTCCCGCGATATCCTTGAGTCGAGAAATCTTTCCAGGCTTCCATCCCGCGTATCCAATCCCCGCTGCGACACCCACAATTACCAAACCAGCCAATATTGGAGATATCATGGCTCCGACAGCGATCGCTGCGACCCACTCCATGATCATGAGCCAACGGATCCACCACGCCTGTCGGCGGAGATAGTTATGCCGTTCAGGTTCCGCCATCAGATCCGCAGGATCCAGATCCTGATCGCGAAACTTAACGCGATCCAGAAGATATCCAGCGTGCGCACACAGAGTAACATACACCAAGCTCCACGGATCAACCTCCCGATCCAGTATGGCAGCCAATACCAGTGTGACTCCGATGCTGTACAGCACCGCCCAGCCTGCGAGGTGACCGAACTTACTCAGTATTGGAGTTGTTCCATGTGGAACACTATCGCCGCGATTGTGCGCACGCATCGTGTCACTCTCCGGCCCAGTTGATGGAGCGATCCATGATGAGCACTTCGGCGTTGGACACGAGTTCTCGCGCTTTGCGTTCCATCAGCGTTTGCTGGGCGACGAGCATCGCGCGTTTGCGTAGCTGGATTATTCGTGCATCTGAAACTGATTCAGTTGAGCGTTCAATCGCGGCTTGGGTTTCTTGCTTGACTAGTGCTGGGATTTCCGGGCTCTTGACGATCATGCGTCGAAGGATGGCGTTTCTCCGGAGCAAGGCGTTGAACCGGGCTGGACCTAGGCCTCGACGCTCACGAACGGACTCGATCAGTCGCGCGGAGGATTCACTCGGCGTGGTTTGATTTAGCGTTGCAATCAACGCGTCGAGTTCTGTTTGAATGTCATCCTCGTTCACGATCCATCCGGCTCGCTGTGCGTGCTGATCCAGGAGTTGCGTGAGGATCAGTTCGTCTAACGCTTGTCTGCCTGCGAGTTCGGACATTGTTGCCCATATCTGATGTTGATAAATCGGGGTGGAGTTCAGCATCGCGACGATTGGCGCTCGCTGCGTTGCGGTTGATCTGGGTTGAGAAGATCCGCATCCGCTGGGAGTGACGAGCACGCAGATCATGCTCGTCAGGATTACGAGCCGATGGATAGCTAGGGAGAGTAGGTATCGGGATGCTATGGATCGTGCGTGCATGCGTCTTTGAGTATAGTTGCCCGGAGAGTCAACCTTACGGGTTCTGATGCGTATAGGTTTCTGAAAGGGTTGTATGTCTCAAGCAACAGCAACACACGATGGGCAGATGGGGGAGAGCCGGCGATCGGTGTCGATGAAGCGTGCGATGGGTATTGCATTGGGAAAGGATGTCGGTGGGGTGTTGGCATCGCCGAAGCTGCGGAATCTGATTTGTCCATTCTGTGGTGAGTTGACCGCGGATTCGGGTCGTTGTACGCATTGTCAAGCGCGGTTCGATCCCTTGTCGCGTCAGGCGACACAGAACGAGATGGGGCCTTGGTATATCCGAGATGATTCGATGCCGTTCCGACCTGGGTGCAGCTACTCGACTGTCCAGCGGCTGATTGAGAACGGGGGAGTCCAAGCGAACTCTGTGATGCGAGGTCCGAGCACGCACCAGTTCTGGATGCTTGCAAAGCACACGCCTGGGGTTGCGCATCTGATTGGGGTTTGCCATAGCTGCGGCGAATCGGTTGAGAAAGATGCGTTCGCGTGCCGCAACTGTCATGCGGCATTTTCGACGGATCGGGATCGTCAGCATCTTGGGCTGGGACCGACGCGGCCGCTTCCGGGCCGTGCTCCGGCGCAGGTGCTCGCGTTGCATGCTGAGCCGCCGGCGGGTGCGGATTCTGTTGCGGGACCGGCGACAATCCCAATATCCCCCGGTCCTCGCGATGGGGAACGGCGCGTGTCAGAACGAAGATCTGAGGATGGATCTGCAGCTGAAACTACAGTCGGAGAGGAGCTTGATGCGATTGCTCGGATTGACGAACTCACAAGGGCTGTTGGGACTCTGCGTCGGGCATGGGTGCAAGAACGAAAGCGTTCATGGATATCGCTTGTGTGCGCGGTAGCGGTTACGCTCTTGGCGCTTGTGATTATTCTGGTATGATGAACGCTGTCTGCTTTGGGGGCGATTGGAATTCGCCGTTGAAACGAAACGAAGGTCAAGTTCATATTCGAAAGTCGCGTTATGGCTTCACGCTGATCGAGTTGCTCGTGGTGATCGCGATCATTGCGGTTTTGATCGGGATTTTGCTCCCTGCTCTTGGGTCGGCGCGTGCGTCCTCGAGAACACTGCTGTGTACATCGAACATGCGTCAGCATGGTGTCGCGGGGTCGTCGTACGCGGATGATAATCGGGTCGTGCTCCCGGCTCTCTGGTGGCGAGGGAATCAGCGTCCTGATACGCCTTATGCTGATTTGTCCAATCCACTTTCTGATGTGAACGGGGTTTCGTTTCAGGCGCTGCACATCATCCGAGAGCGGAGCGGCTTCACGAACGCTACCGCCGGGAGTAACTGGTTCTCAAACCTCTGGTTTACGCATTTGGTTTATCTGGATTATTTGTCTGGGAATCCGGAGGAGCCGGTGGCGGTGTGTCCGGATGATGAGGAGCAGTACGAACGAGCGCAGACTCCAGTCGAAGAGTTTTCCAATGGAACTATACGGCGCAAGTTTGAGAGTTCGTATGAGACGAGCGTGTTCACATACTCGGTTGACAGGCAACGCGGTTCTTTCCGACCACTGTCGCAGAGGTTTAACTCGTATACATCATTTGCTCGTGATCAGCGATATCTTGTGGATCGAAAGATGACGGATGTTGCGTTCCCATCATCAAAGGTGTGGATGTTTGATACATTCGCGAGGCATGGTCGTGACGAGATTGAGTTGTTTATGGCGAGTGGGACGAGTCAACCCATTCTGATGTTCGATGGATCGGTGAGCGATCGAGAGACGAATGATTCGAATCTTGGTGTTGATCCGCGTGATCCTACGAGTGATGAGCCGATGACGATTGAGGGGCTTGATGAGGTGCTGTATCCAGGCGTATTTCGTTGGACTCGCGGGGGATTGCGTGGCATTGACTTTGGCGGACAGGAAATCAATACGGGTCAGTAGACTGATTTGACAAACGCGGTGTGCGTTTATCGCCATTCGGCTTTCAGGGGAGGATTGTCCTAGAATCTGATGGACCAATCGGTCGTGATTGGTTGATCGGAGGTTGATATGGGCGATTTGCCGGGCGTGTTGATTGCGGACAAGTTTGATCAGATCGGGATCGATGGTCTCAAAGAGCTTGGGTGCGTGGTTCACCAGGACGCGGATCTAGGGCCTGAGATGATTTCTGATGCGCTCAAAGCGACAGGGGCGAAGGTGCTTGTGGTGCGTTCAACCAAGGTGCCTGCAGCGGTCTTTGAGGATTGCGGCGATCTAGCGCTTGTCATTAGAGCGGGTGCTGGTCACGACAACATCGACTCTGCCGCAGCTGGCGCGAAGGGTATTCCGGTCTGCAACTGTCCGGGGATGAACGCGGTCGCGGTCGCAGAGCTCGCGTTTGGTCACATGATCAATCTGGATCGTCGGATTCATCAGCAGACTGATGAACTGGTGGGGGGTCACTGGAACAAGAAAGAATATTCCAAAGCGAAGGGTCTTAAGGGCAGCAAGCTCCTTGTAGTGGGCATGGGTTCGATCGGGATGGAGGTCATCAAGCGAGCGCAGGCGTTCGGGATGCAGGTCAGTGCCCAATCTCGCTCCATGCATAAGGAAACGGCTCGGGCGCTTGGGATCAAGATGATCGAGTACACGCGCGAAGCGCTGAAGGGAGCGCTTGAGGATGCGGACATCGTTTCGGTGCATGTCGCGTTGTGTCCAGATACGGATAAACTCTGCGGACCTGGATTCTTTGGAGCGATGAAACCTGGCGCGATGTTCATCAATACCTCGCGCGGCGAGATCGTTGATGAAGCAGAGCTGATCAAAGCGGTGAAGGAGAAGGACATTCGCGTTGGTTTGGATGTTTACCAGAATCAACCTTCGAGTAAGGATATCGATTGGAAGCCTGAGCTTGCGGAGCTTGATGGCGTATCGCTGACGCATCATGTTGGCGCATCGACCGATCAGGCACAGGAAGCGGTGGCACTCGAAGTGATCCGGATCGTGCAGACGGTCATTGAGGAAGCCCGGACGCTGCATGTCGTGAATAAGGATTCGTTGAAAGAAGAGCAACTCTGCCCGGCGTTTTGATGTCGGGATAGTCTATAGGAGAACTGTCATGGGTGATCGTGTATACAACTTCTCGGCTGGTCCTGCGTGTCTGCCTGAGAGCGTGATCAAGCAGGCGCAGAAAGATATCTGGAACATCTTCGATTCTGGGATCGGGATCATGGAGCACTCGCATCGGAATAAGTATTTCGATCGTGTGACGCATGAGACCGAGGCTGATTGCCGTGCTGTTGGGAATATCCCTGACGATTACTCGATCTTCTGGATGCAGGGAGGCGCAACGAGTCAATGCTACATGGTTCCGGCGAACTTCCTTGCTTCGGATCGGACGGCGGATTACTTTGAGACTGGGAAGTGGGCGCAGGATTCGATCAAAGAAGTGCATCACTATGGGAATCTTCACATTGCTGGATCCTCGAAGGAATCGGGGTTCAATCACATCCCGAAGGGGGATGAGGTGAAGCATTCTGATAATCCAGCGTATGTGCAGTTCACTTCGAACAACACGATCATGGGTACGGAGTTTAAAGAGCTTCCGCAGACTCCTGGGGACTCGTTCCTGGTTGCGGATATGTCGTCAAATATCTACTCGCGTCCGATTGATGTGAGCAAGTATGGATTGATCTATGCGGGGGCGCAGAAAAATCTTGGTCCATCGGGAACGACGCTGTTGATCGCGAAGACGGACATCATCAACAATCCGGTGCGCGAGCTTCCGAAGATGATGCAGTACGATCTGATGGCGAAGAAGGAAGGACGTTATAACACGCCAAATACCTTCGGGGTTTACCTGATGGGGCAGGTGTTCAAATGGATCCTCGCTGAGGGCGGTCTCAAGGCGATGGATGAGCACAATACGGAGAAGGCGGCGGTTATCTATGACTTCATTGATTCGCAGGATTTCTTTGTGCCGCATGCGGTGAAGGAAGATCGTTCACTGATGAACATCACTTTCAAGTGTCCGACTGCTGAACTTGATGCGTTGTTTATCGAGCAGGCTGAAGAGCAGGGGCTCACGACGCTTGCTGGGCACCGATCGATCGGTGGGATGCGTGCGAGCATTTACAATGCGTTCCCGAAGGAGGGATGCGTGAAACTCGTTGAGTTTATGAAGGCGTTTGCACTGGAGCATGCAGCAGCGAATGCGTGATTGATTTAGATTGATAGGCTCACAACCCGGTGCGTATGCATCGGGTTTTTTATTGGAGTCCTTGTTTGCATGCTGCGAGAACTTCTTCGGTCGTGATCCGCTGGATCATGTCGGCGGATCGGTCGTCGCGGAAGTAGAACTCGTCGCCTTCTTTGATGTGCTGGATGATGTCGGCTTCGCGCTTATATGGGGAGGCTTTGGCGGGGTCGGTTGGGCCGAGGAGACCAACAAGGGGGCGTTTGAATCCGACGGCCATGTGGAGGGCGGCCGAGTCGTTGGCGACGACGAGCTTTGATCGTGCGATGATCGCCATGAGCAGCGCGATGGAGGTTGATCCAACGCGATCGGTGATTTTGGGATGATCGGCTATGGCTTCGAGAAGTGGGGCGCAGTGGAGGCGTTCTCCTGGGCCTCCGACGATGATTACGCGGCCGAGAGCGGGGTGCTTGGCGAGTTCGAGAGCGAGTTCGGTGAAACGCTCGATGGGCCAGCACTTCGCGGGCCACGCGGATGTTGGTGCGAGGACGGCGTAGGGTTCTGGGTACTCGATGATGACCTGTGAGAGTTCCTCTTGTCCGGCATAGTTGGTGACCTTGGGATCGGAGATGTCCGCGCCGGCGGCTTGAGCGAGGGCGAGCATGCGGTCGACGGTGTGCATGGAACGAGGGGCTTCGATGCGGTGATTGTGGAACAGCCAACCGAGTTCTTGGGAGTCTTTGAATCCGATTCGGATTTTGGCGCCGGTTGCTCTGGAAAAGAATCCGGAGCGAGCGAGTCCCTGGCAGTCTAGGACCATGTCGTACTTGTTTTTACGGAGATCCCTGAGCCAACTGATGAGGGGGCCGAATCGGAAGTGTCGGCATTGCTTGCCGAGTTTTGCTCGCGCGAATGGGATGACTTGGTGAAGGTCGGGGTGGTGCTCGATGGCTTGGGTGAAGGTGTCACGCACCATCCAGTCAATCTTGGCATCGGGGTAGCGTGCTTTGAGCGCGGCGAGGACTGGGGTGGATCTGCAGATGTCACCTAACGCGCTGGGGCGGATGATGAGAATGCGCTTGGGATCTGAGTTCGAGGAGTTTGTCTCGGTCACCGCACACGATAGGGGCCGTGGTTTGATTAGACGGGATAGGTGGCGCTGGTGCGGTCGGTTTCCCAGACAGTGAGATTGAGCAGTTCGCATCCGAGTTCTGCGATTGCTGGTTTGAGAGATTCATAACCGAATTTGGTGATATTCTCGACGGATGGGATCACCCCCTCTATGGATTGATCAAAGGCAGGGCAATCAGTGTTGAGAAACTTGTGATCGAGGGGGTCGAGAATTGTGTTCTTGACGGCTTGTTCGATCTGAATATGGATTGATTCCGAGTCATTGAATGGGATACGGATGGTGGGTTTGAGTTTGTAGTTGTGGCCGTGTCCGGAGGGGTTGTTGCATTTCCCGAAGAAGTCCGCGTTCTCTTGATCGGAGAGATTCGGTGAGTGGAGTCGGTGTGCCGCGGCGAACTCGAAGTGTTGTTGGTAGAGATAGGTGTCTGCTTTGGGATTGGTCATGGTGATCGTGTGGTATGGGGTGAGGTCCCAGTTGATTTCTACAAGTTGTGCCTCGAGGTGGGACTGTGCGACTTCCCAGAGCCTTGGGAGCAACAATGCTGGGTTGGATATGGGATCGGATGTGATCTTGTCAGCGATGATTGGGAGCAGGTAGGTTCGGACCAGTGCGTCGATTTCTTGGATCCCGATGAGATATCCGGTTATGGGGTCTGGGACGCCTTGGACGACGAGACTGAGTTCGTAGTATCGTGCAAATCCGGATGGGGAGGGTTTCCCGGCAGCAGAGTCGGCGCCTTGGGTTGAGCCGTCGGGGTTGATGCAGAATCGGACGGTTCGTTTGAGCTGGATTGCGTCGTTTGGGTGCATCGCTACGAAAGGATAGGGGTATATTGGGTGGAGGGAACAGTCTGGAGGTGCTTGGTATGGGTTGTCGTTGGTGTTGTGGTCGAAAGATAGCTGGGATTATGGTGATTCTGATGGGTGCGGTGATTGCTCCGAAGCTCAATGGTCAGGATCAGAAGGAACGAAGCGCGACATCTCAAGAGGTGTTCGTTGCACAAGGGCAGGAGGATGCGAAGGTGTCGAAGGATGTGCTTGGTTATGAGATCGAGATGATTGATGGGTCCACGAAATCTCTTGAGGATTATCGTGGGAGAGTCTTGATGTTTGTGAATGTCGCGAGTGCTTGTGGCTTGACTCCTCAGTACCAGGGGCTCGAGGCGATGTACAAGAAATACAAGGACGATGGATTCGTGATCATCGGATTCCCAGCAAATGAGTTTGGGGCGCAGGAGCCTGGGACGAATGAAGAGATCGCACAGTTTTGCAGCAACGAATATGGCGTAACTTTCCCAATGGCGGCGAAGATCGTGGTCAAGGGCGAGGGGGTGCATCCGTTGTACGAACAGCTTGCGGCTCAGCCTGAGCCGATTGGTGGGGAGCCGGAGTGGAATTTTGCCAAGTTCTTGGTGAATCGTGAGGGGG
>WUAJ01000102.1 GCA_009827215.1 Phycisphaeraceae bacterium | reverse complement strand
ACACCACCGGCAGTGCCGCCGCCGCCACCCGCGGCACCCTGCTGGGTGACGGTACGAGGGTTGGAGTCGAGATCGTTATCCGAGAGCTGAGTCTGGATAGTCATGGTTACATACCGACGATCTGCGGAGACTACGCCTGTGATGTCGAGGAGCACACCGTCAGAGATCGGGGTCAGGACTGGGTCGAACGCACCGGAGTTGGATCCAGTGATCGGTGTGAGGTCAGACACAAAGGTCGTGGTGGTTGCCACGGTGATGAATGCTCGCTGGCCATTGGTGAAGGTCAGTCGTGGTGCGGTCAGTGTGACCGAACGCTGATCCGCTTGGGTCGCTTCAACAAGGAAGTCCACTTGAACATCATCGAGGAATCGAGCGGTTACGCCGAGTGCCGGGTTTGCGCCGAGGATGTCTGCTGCGAAGGAGCTTGCACCTGCGAGGGTTTCGGTGAGGCCAAACGAGTTCTGTGCACCTCTGATGACGGACCATTGGTCGTTGTTTGCTCCACCACCTCCATTAGCGCCGGGACTGAAGACTGGCTGGGTGACTACGCCGATCGCGTCGGGAACGCCGTCGCCGTCGGTGTCGATCGGGAAGTTGCCCCCACCAGAGACATTGTCTACGAGCTCACCGGTGATGGGGTCAAAGTAGTCAGATGGGAGGAGTGAGGGATCAATCGCTACGCCGCGTTGGTATTCCGTGCTGTTTGCGTTGAAGTAGACATCCAGATCGAATCCGATTTGCTCGAAGAAGTTTTGGTCGACCGACATGAATCGGGTTTCGACATTGATCTGGACTGCACGCTGCGAACGGAGCTTGTTGAGCAGTCCGATGACTTCTCTGTGATAGCGTGGGGTGGTCGTGATGATGAAGTTGCCGTTGAGGGAGGTCAGCGAGCTGGTGTCGCCTCCAGCATCCGCCCAGCCGTCTGGGTCAACACTTGACTGGATGAGGTCAGAGATCGCGGTGACCCGATCTTCACGAGTAGTGAGCTGGATCTGGGTGCCACCACCTGAGAACGGGCTTTGTCCGCCGCTGGACCCGCCGCTGCTCTGGATGTTGAACTGCGGAGCGTTATCAAAGTCAGGGACTTCGAAGAGCAGGTCACGAACATCGTAGATTTCGAGGATGGTGTTCTGACGGAGGACATCATCTGAGGAGATGGTCAGGATGCCATCTTGAACGGCCCAACTCGCGGGAAGAACAGGATCAGATGCTTTGGCAAGGACACGATCGAGAAGGACTTCGAGCGTGACATTGTTCAAGCGGAGGGTGATTGGGGTGTCAGGGTCGACGCCAATGTCAGCGAGTGATTCCCAGTCGGTATCGATGTCAAGGTTTGCGGTCGCGCCGATGAATGCGAGGACATCCTCGAAGGAGTTGTCATCGAAATCGACCGGCATGCGTGTTTCACGCAGTTGAGTAAGGACGGCACGGTTCGCTTCGGACTCTGCAAACTCAAGGGTCGAGCCGCGGCGGAAACTAATTGCGGGCCAGTCATCTGGGTAGTCAATGAGGAAGTCCGGAAGGATCATCGCTTCCTGGTTGTCCAACGACTCGTGAGCGTAGCTCAGGTTCTTGTCGCGTTGGTAACCGAGGAAGTCGCGGTAGACAATGGTGTCCTCGATGATGTCCTTGAGGAGCAGGCCGGATGGGTTTGCCGGATCGAGGAAGAGGATGTTCTCTACGATCTCGAGTGCTTCTTCGTACTTGAGTTCGGACTGCAGAGCACGCACGCGTTCGAGAGAAGCGAGCACACGCTCATCGCGTTCGTTGAGACGCTGAGCTTCGAGTTCGAGGGTGCGTTGTTCACGCTCGGCGGCTTCTTGCTCGAGTCGTGTCTGACGGAGCTGCTCGTCGCGTTGAGCGATGCTTGATGCGAGGCCGTCGAGTTCAGCGATGTAGTTCTCGTAGGTTGCTTCAGGCATGAACTCACGAGCACGCTGGACTTCCAGACGAGCTTGAGCGACGAGTCCCGATGCGACTGCGGTATCGCCTGCGGCGAGTGCATCGTTTGCTTGTGTGGTGAGGTTGTCATAGGTCGCGGTGAGACGCTGCATGATGATGCTGCTCTCTTGGATCGGATCGTCCAAGCCTCCACCGGATGGACCACCTTGGACGCCGAGCGCGATCTCGACTTCATTGAGACGCTGCCCTGCGAGGGTGCGTTCCTCGTCGGAGATGTAGGAGCCAAAGTTTTGGAGGAGGTTGTTGTACGAGTTCATCGCGTCGTTGAGTCGGCGTTCTTCGTACGCGACATTGGCGTTTGCGAGCAGAGTTTGTGCTTCAAACTTGCGTGCGGTCTCGACGAGGTCGACTTCAGCAGGTTCTTCGGTCACATCGGCAGGTTCAACCTCGACGATGATGACTTCTGGATCGTCGTTTTCGACTTCAACCGGCTGTGCGAGCATTTCCTCTGCATTGGAGATGAGCCACTCTGAGTTGTTGCCCGATTCTGGAGCGAGCATGCCCATGGACGGGGATGCGTCTCCGAAGGTTTCGCCACGCGTTTGCTCAAGGTCCGCGATGCGGGTGCGGTAGACAGTCAGCTTGCGTCGTGTCTGTGCATCCAGATCCAGTCCGAGCATGCCGATGCGATTGATGATGTTCTTGGCGCGAGTGTAATCGCCTTGGTTGAACGAGTCGATCGCGGAGCGGAGGGTCGCCGGAACAAGCGGGAGTGCTTGGTCGCGGCGGAGCTTGATTTGATCGGAGACGGCATTGGCGCGATCGATTTGTTCTGCGGAGGATTTGGAAGCGTTGTAGATCGTTTGGACCTGTCGCTCTGCGTCAACGAGTCGATCTCCGCCGAGGGCGAACTCGGCTTTCTGGAGTGCAATATCGTGACGGTTGGTGCGTTGAATTGAGCGTTCAATGTTTGCAAGCAGCTTCCAAACGCGTTGATCTTGCTCGTCACTGAGTGACATACCAGCAGGGGAGCTTTGGAGTGCTTGGATCATTGCACGAGCGCGGATCAACTCTCCAGCATTGAAGAGTTGTGTCGCACGATCGAGCACATCACCCGTTTGGACACTTGCGTGTGTGTCCGGAGCGTTTGTTGAGTCTGCGTTCGCAAATGCGAAGGAAGCAGCGGCTCCGGTAGTGGCGAGAAGCAAGGTCACGAATCGTTGTCTGGTGGGTGACATCCGGAATCACTCCGTTCAATGTGTTTGTGCCGACAGTGGTGTCGAACGGTCCTGTATCTACTTATGGTGAGCGGGCACTATCATCGTACCCGCACAACGGCTTTCATGCGCGCCAAACGACGCTCGCGAACCGTAGGGAGGGACAATACCGGCGTCGGAGTGAAATCGCAAATGGTTGGCATGAATTTGATCCCCAATATCGCCATTGCTGATGCCGAGTTTTTGGCCTTCTTGTGCGGTTCGTAGTGAGACCAGAGGTCTGATCTCGGAAGTTGTGTCTTTCGTTGTCCCGTATCGACCAGTGTTAGAGCACGAAAGCGGGGCCGTGCACACTGGTGATGTGTTCTCTATTCGATCGCAAATCAAGATGGGTTGCTTGCGGATCCAGAGAATTCGCATTCTCGGCCCAGCACTGCAATGGATGCTCAATCAACCAATCGAGAAGCAAGGTTGATCTTGATTTGTGCTCTGAAATCACGAGCTACTTTGTTTATTTGGTGCCTGTGAGCCAGCGAGCACTCAGAATGGACTGTTGCTGCAAGTACTTCTTGGGAAGCGGTTTAGGACTTTTAGAATTCTCGGGTTCAACGCTGATGTCCTTCGGCTCAACGCGATCCGCACTGAGCAGGTAGATATCAGTCGTTGACTTGTCCGTATCTGGCTCCTCAATAAGTTGCTCGATCGCTTCGAGCGCCAGCGACTCCGCTTCGTGGATTGATGCTGCGGTACAGAGGACCTCGGCATACTGGGCGGTCGGGTTCTGGTCGGTCTCGTAGCGGAGAAGGCAACGGAACGGCGTGATCCCCAGATCGTTTCCCTCATCATCCAGGTTTGATTCCGGATCGACATTAAGGACCAATCCCCAGTGATGACGAGCGGCTTCCACAATTTCATCCGCATTGAGCAGATCGGGACGGTCTTTGGGAGAGATCAGCACCGATCGATGCTCATGAGCCGCGGCGTCGGCGCCTGCGGGCTCATCGACCGCTTCGATGCCAAATGAAGCAAGGAGTTGTTCGATCTTCGGACACAGCTCAGGTTCAACACGGATGGTCAGTATTTTGTGCTCATCGACAAACGCGTAGAAGAATGGGTCTTCAGAGACGGCTCCGAATCCCACCATGCCGTCTTCGAAGAAGAAGTCGTGGTAGCGCTGGAGGAAGTTGGTGACGCGTTCCTGTCCGATAGGTTCGTACGCGATGTAGGGGTCAATCTCGCGGTAGCAGTCGTGTCCGATGTAATCCAAGATCGGATACACGCGTCCCGGCATAAGCGCGAAGATCTGTACCCAGAGTGCGTGCAGTCTTTGGGCGCTGATGACGATGTCGTAGACATAGCGATCGGGCCACGCTTCGACATCCTCGATGCCGTCGTCGCCGTCCGCTTGCTCGAAGTCGGAGTTGTACCCCTCTTGTGGCTTCATGGGCTCAACTGGATAAACACCAAGCGGGAAATCGAATCCTTGGATCGTTTTCCGGGCAATGGATTCATCTGCTAAGCATCGTGACATCGGGTCGAGCGCCTCCAGCCGTATTATCGGCATCCTGAAGGGTAGACTCCATCCCAGATTCGTGCCTGCGGAGCTTCTGGGGACTCTTTGAATCCGCTCTGTGTCTACGCTTCCCTCATGATCCAAGACGACTCACTGAGACCTTCCGAAGACCAATCAGAATCCGCTCCGATCCAGATCGGGTCACTCATCGCGATCGCTGTGGGCAACACGCGTACTCGCGTGGGGTCGTTCTCTGGAGGCAACAAGGAATGTCTGAACCCCCAGTCGTTCGAATCCAGCGATTCCGCGGGGATTGCTCAGCGGGTCAAAGAGATCTCCGACTCATTGGGAGAGCTCTCAGCGGATCAGCCAACGGTTGTCATCGCAGGTGTTCATCCCAAGCACGCGGATGAGATCGAGCGTGCCCTGCACGATGTGGTGTCTTTCCCAACCTACCGATTCGGGAGAGACTTCCAGATCCCAATCCATCACACACTGACGGAGTCGGGCGAGATGACTGTGGGTCAGGATCGATTGCTCTGTGCGCTTGGTGCGTTCGATACGCTCAATCAAGCATGTGTAGTGATTGACATCGGGACTGCGGTCACGATCGACTTTGTTGATGGCACTGGTGTCTTCCACGGCGGAGCAATCCTGCCTGGGATCTCGATGATGCTTTCATCGCTGCATGACTCGACGGCGAATCTCCCGAAGCTCACCTATCGCAAGCTGGATGCTGGATCAAATGAGCCAGCAAAGCAGACCGATGAAGCGATCTTGTTGGGGGTGACTTATGCGATCCGTGGCGCTGTGCGAACGCTAACTGAGCGTTATGCGGAGCATTACCAAGCGTATCCACAGACCATCGTGACGGGTGGCGACCTGGGAGTGCTTGAGGGGGATGAGCTGATCGACACCTTCGTTCCTGATCTGCAGTTGCAGGGGATCCGCGTCGCGTGCACGAAGTTGATTGACGAAGACGATGACGAGTGATGAACGCGTCGCACACCATTGATACGCCGAGCAACGCTGTTGGTGCGGTCTCTGTGGTTTCTGTGCGCTCTGACGACTTGGATGGTGTGTTCGATGTCTTGAAGATGTCACCTATGCGAGTGGGTGAGATCTCGCTGCGGTCTGTGTTGGGATTGGATGATGCGTTGTTTGCTCGATTCGATGAGCGCACGCTCATGCTGATGCCGCACGGCGGGATCGGGAATACACGCGTGATATCGGAGGCGCTTGTCGATGTCGGCATTCCGATCCGCAAAGAGTCGGATCTGTTGCGCAAGTATCCTGAGGCTGGAGATATCCATGAAGCGCGAATGCTCGACGCATTATCAAAGAGTCCAAGTCCGCTCGCGGTGGATGTGTTGCTCAATCAACCTGAACTCTGGAGAGCTGTCTCCGATGAAGAAACTGTGGAGCGTGGTTCGACGCTGAGGCATCTGATCGATCCGCCGTTGGTTGTTGCTGTGGGGCGAGCGAATATCGGAAAATCGTCATTGGTCAACGCGCTCGCGGGATCATCGATTGCGATGGTGTCGGATCATGCCGGGACGACGCGGGATCACTTAGGAGTGATGCTCGATCTCGCGGGGTTGGTTGTTCGTTGGGTGGACACGCCTGGGATTGATGAACGCGTGGAAGTGGGGGAAGAGCTGGGTGTGCTTGAGCCTGTGATTCAGCGAGCGGATCTGGTCGTTCATGCGATTGATCATGATGATGCACTTGGGGCGCTTGATCCTCGACTCTCGGCTCATATCGCTGATCAGACGACGATCATTCGGATCGGGATGCGGAGTGACTTAGGGGACTCGAAATGCTCGACGGACTACCTGTGCAGCGTGAAATCCAGTGAGGGGATCGATGGTGTGGTCCGCGGGATCCGTGATCGGCTGGTCGATCCTGCAGAGCTGAGCACCCCCAAAGCGTGGCGATTCTGGTGATCCTGACACACAGAAGGCATTTCTGAGCTAATATCTCCCCCCGATTCATGCGATGGTCACTTGAAAGTGACTTATCCACAGGGATCGGTCCTTTGTCTTGGTTTGATCAGGAAGCACTATGGACGATCGTCAAACAGAAATTCGCGCCGGCGCTGGGTTGGAAGACTCGCGGATCAATAAAGAGTTTATCGACTTCCTAAACAAGTGGAGCTCGCCGGTGATTCTCGTCATCGCGATCGCGGCTCTGGTCTGGGCAGGACTCGGATGGATGGAACGCAAGAAGATCGAGAAGATCGATCAAGCGTTTGGTGATCTCCATGCAGCGACCGTTGGCGGGAATCCATCGCCGGCTTCGCTCAACGCACTCGCTGAGGAATACACAGGTGTGAAATCTGTTTCGCAGATCGCGAAACTCACCACTGCAGATTTGTATATCTCCGCATTTGTGCGTGGGGTTCAGCCTGGTGCTCAGATCTCTCCCTTGACCGGTGGGCCGCTCGATGAGAACGACGCGCTCGACGATGGTCAGCGTCAGGTGTACCTCGATCAAGCGGACGATCTGGTGCAAGATGTGATCACGACTAACACCGATGTGGTCGGCAAAGAAATTTTCGTGCTCCACGCGCTTGTGCGAGCGGGAGCGATCGATGAGTGCAAGCGTGATTTTGATGCCGCGAGAGCTTCGTACGAGCGTGCGATGGCTGTCGCGAACTCGATCTCGATGCCGGCGCTCGCGAACTACGCGCAGATGCGGATCGATGCGTTGGGATCGTACGATGCGGACTTGACGCTTCCGAGCCGGGAAGACCTTGTCTCGCTCCCAGGCGAAGAGGTTGAAGAGCTTCCACAAGCGACCGAGGAGGCAGACGCGGAATCCGATGTCGAGTCGAGCGAAGATGAAGATGATGCAGACGCTGAAACAACTTCTGAAGATTCAGAGTCTGAGTCGCCGTGAGTGAGTCGGGCGATCAATCCGCGCCCGAACAGACAACCCCCGACCTGATCCTGCCGGGGGGGAAGGTCGATCCGGATGCGGTCCGATCAGCGTATGACCAAGCACGACAGGATGGGGATGACGAGTTTCTCGTGCGCGTTCGTTTCGAGATCTCGCGTTCGTCACTGAGTACTCGTCTGGATAAATATCTTACGACTCGTGTGACCTTCATGAGCCGAAACCAACTGCAGAACCTCATGGCAGACGGTGGGGCGACGGTCAACGGCAAGACCGCCAAACCCTCTACGAAACTCAAAGACGGCGACACGATCGAGCTGGTGATTCCGCCTCCGCCCTCTGGTGAGATCGAACCCGATCCGATCCCGCTCGATGTACTGTACGAGGATGAGCATATTTTGGTGCTCAACAAGCAGCCGGACATCATTGTGCATCCGGCGCGTGCTGAAAACAGAGGCACGATGCTCAACGCGCTGGTGCATCACTTCCAGATCAACTCCAGCGGCGAACTGTCCTCCGTCGGCGAGGAGTTCGCGCGTCCCGGCGTGGTGCATCGTCTTGATCGCAACACCTCGGGGTGCATCGTCTTTGCAAAGACCGATCAGGCGCACTGGCAGATGGGCAAGCAGTTCGAG
>WUAJ01000101.1 GCA_009827215.1 Phycisphaeraceae bacterium | reverse complement strand
GAGTCGCGTCCGGCGAGGAGGAGCGCGGCGTGGTAGGCGGCGGCTTGCTCGGTCGCGGAGTTGATCAGGTGCTGGAGCGATTCGGTGTTGGTTGAGTCAATCGCGGCGATCTCGTCGGCGAGGACGGAGGCGCTCGCGAAGTGCTCCTGGATTTGTTCTGGGGAGGTGATGGTCATCGCGAGCTCTTCGTAGCGGTTGCTTGCGATGAGAAGCTGGGCGAGTGGTTGTCCGAAGTCGGCGAGGGATTGCTCGACGCGTGATGCGTTAACTGGGCTCGCGAGACCTTCGTCGATCCATGCGAGGATGTCCGCTTCGTTTCCGGTGGTGAGCGCGAGGTCGAACCAGATCCCGATGCCGAAGGTGGAGTTTGTTCGCTTGTTCCAGGTTTTCATCGCGATGGATGAGGTGCGCTCGATCTGATCGATGACGGACTGGTCTTCGAGGTCGAGTGTTGCGAGTGTGGTGTTGGTCTGGTTGTAGAGGTCGGTCATGTCCTGGAGATCGGAGTCGGAGAAGGTGGAGGCGTATGG
Source organism: Phycisphaeraceae bacterium (assembly GCA_009827215.1). Lineage (GTDB taxonomy): Bacteria > Planctomycetota > Phycisphaerae > Phycisphaerales > UBA1924 > UBA1924. The sequence continues at coordinate 7,613 of WUAJ01000101.1, read as the reverse complement.
GCCTGCGATGAGCGCGTGGAGGTTGAGCATGATCTGGCACGCGCCTTGGGCGGCGGGTGCGTCCTGATCATTGAACGCGAGCTGTGACATGGACTCGAAGAGGTACTTGGTTTGATCCGGCGCGTTGGTGAGCGGCGCGGACTGATCGAACGCGAGTGCAATGAACGCGTGAAGATTCTTCTCGGTGAAGGTTCCGGTGCGTGAGTGGTATGGACGACCATTGCGGAACGCGATGGTTGCTGGCGCGGACTGGATGAACGCGTTCTCCATGACGAACTGCGCGTCTTCTCCACGCACGAAGAAGACGGGGTGGTTGGTCTGGTTGAAGTTGCTGCGAGCAGAGGTCCACTGGTCGCGGATGGCGCGGGCTTGCTCGTAGTTCTCTGGGAGGACAACGACGAAGCACATCGCGGAAGGGTCTGATTTGGTGGCTTCGACGGCGTCGTTGATGGCCATCATCTGGGTGGAGATGGTTTGCTCTTGGGTGAACTGATCGGTTGATTCGTAGGTGGTGGTGGTTGAGTCTGGTGCGGACTCTGGCATGGTGATCGCGGAGGTGGTTGAGGAGAGGCCGATAAGAAGGGCGGCGGTGATGGCTGTGTGTGGCATGATTGTTCCTTTTCCGTTATTGGTTCGGGTTCAGGAACAGAGATCGGCGGGATGTTGGGGTGGGTTTATCGGGATGATGGATTATCGGAGATGTGTTCAGATGCTGGTTATTCGATGGAAGTGCGGAAGCAGTGCATGATCCCGGCGTCCTCGAATCCCAGCGCATGGTGGGCGCTGATGGACTGCTGATTATCCGGACGCGCGTCGGAGGCGGCTTCTTTGCAGTGGTGCTGTCGTCCCCATTCGAAGGCGGCGTTCATGAGGGCGCGTCCGACGCCTAGGCCTTGATGCGCGGGATCGACGTACCAGCCCTCGATGTACAACACCGGTGAGGTCATGCATTCCTCGGCTGAGGAGCGGATGGTGAGCTCGATGAAACCGATCGGGTTGTCATCACTGTCGAATGCGAGGAGGCATTGGAAGGGTTGGGATTTGAGTGTGCCTTGGGTGAGGATCTGGCGGGACTCTTCTTGGAGGAGTTTGGGGTCCTCGTCGTGGAAGAGGGCGTTGCGCATGGTGTCCCAGGCGGGGAGGGTGGACTGGGTGTAGGGGGTGATTTTCATGGGTTAGGCATCCCCGAACTGGGTGCGGAGGAGGCGTTCGACTTCGAGGACATTTTCGAGGGCGCGTAGTTGGTGGCGGACGGCGACTTGGTTTGAGGTTCCCGCGCCTCGGGCGGATTCGAGGGTGAGGGTTCCTGAGCCGTCGGGGAACTCGGTGCGGGCGAGGTGGATGAGCTCGTCGGCGCGGTAGTCGCGCTCGGTGATGGATTTGTCTCTGTTGATGGTGATGATGATGGCGCGTTTGTTGGTGATGGCGTAGATGGTGTTGTTGGCGGTGTACTTGGCGTGGTGGAGCATTGGCCAGAGGAGGAGGAATCCGAGGGAGAAGATGACCGCGGCGGCGATTGCATGACCCAGCGGGGTGTCGTCATCCATGAGTTCGTAGTAGGCGAGGATGGCGAATAGTACGAACATCGATGCAAACAATGAGATGAGCACGAAGAATGCGCGCCATTGTTTGAGCGTGTCTCTTTTGAGGATTCGGTAGCTTGGTTGAGCGGACCAGTTGATGGTTTCGCCTTCATCGAGTTCGCGATCGAGGCGGGGTTGGAGGTTTTCAGGGATGGGGGTCATATGGGATTATTGGGGTTTTGGAGACACGGCTTGCCGAAGACGGTCAAGCCGTGGCACCCTTGGATGGGTTACATCCGGGCCTCGGCGTTGTTCCGGTTTTGGTTGAACCAGTCGATGGTTTGGCGGAGGCCTTGTTCGAAGGAGACTTTGGCTTGCCAGTTGATGAGTTCTTTGGCTCGTGATACATCGAGACAGCGGCGGGGTTGGCCGTCGGGTTTGGTGGCGTCCCATTGGATTCGCTCGGCGATGGTGTCTTCGTTTGCGAATCCTGTGAGTTTGGCGATGAGGTGGACGAGGTCTTTGATGGTGATTTCCATGTTGGTCCCGAGGTTGATCGGGGTTGGGTCGTCCATTTTTTCGGCGGCGGTCAGGAGTCCGTCGGCACAGTCTTCGATGTAGAGGAACTCGCGGGATGCTGATCCGGTGCCCCAGACTGGGAGGTGGTCGTCACCTCGGTCCATGGCTTCGATGCATTTGCGGATGAGTGCGGGGATGACATGTGAGGATTCGAGGTTGAAGTTGTCGTGCGGGCCGTAGAGGTTGACGGGGAGGACGAAGGTGGACTTCATTCCATACTGCAGTTTGTATGCGTCGAGCATTTGCCACGCGGCTTTCTTGGCGACGCCGTAGGGTGCGTTGGTGACTTCTGGGTATCCGTTCCAGAGGTTTTCTTCTTTGAAGGGGACGGGGGTCATGTTTGGGTAGGCGCAGATGGTTCCGGTTTGGACGAACTTGCCGTTGCGTTCGATGAGGCCATCGATGCGTGCTTGTTCGATGAGGTGGAGTGCCATGGCCATGTTGGCGTAGAAGTAGCGTCCTGGGTTTTTCATGTTGGCGCCGATGCCTCCGACCTCGGCGGCGAGGTGGATGATCATGGTGGCGCGGTCTGATCCGAAGCAGTCGTTGTAGAGGGCGACGCAGGCGTCTTTTTCGGTGAGGTCGTACTGTGCGGAGCGTGGGATAAAGATCTGGTTGTCTGCAACGCCTCGCTTGTGGAGACCTTCGATGATGTGCTTTCCGAGGAATCCGGAGCCGCCGGTGATGATGATGCGTTGGTCAGACCAGTTGAGTGAGTCGGTGTTGGACATGGACAGGCTCCGTGTTCAATTCTTGGTAAGTGGATTGGACTGAATATTAGTGGCATCGATGGGTTGAAGACGGGACTGTGGAGATTGGATTATTTTCTGGCGTTTCGTTACTGATTTTGATAGGGTGCCTGCTTGTGTATCGGACCAAGGAAGTTTGGAGAAGGGTTGTTCAATGAAATCGATGATGAGCTTGTTGTGCGTGTGTGTCTTCACATTGGGGTTGAACGAAGTGGCGGATGGTGCTGAGCCTATTCGAGAAACGATTTCCTATCAAGGGGTGTTGAACGATGGAGGAGCTCCTGCCAATGGGATGTATGACATTCAGATTCAGTACTTTGACGAACTTGGCAATCCATTTGTGACGACCACCACTTTCTTAGATTACGAGGTTGTGGATGGGTTGCTGAGCTTTCCGATTGATTACACGAATGTCTTTACCACGGGGGAACGGCGATTCTTGCAAATTCGCGTGCGTCCAGCTGGTACTTCTGTGTTTAGTGATCTGAGTCCTCGACAAGAAATCACGGCATCGCCGTACTCGGTGTACGCGATTAAGGCGGGGGAAGCGGCTGTCGCACAGACTTCCCTCGATAATGAATGGTCACGGAACATCAATCAACTCTCAGCTGGGGATACCAATGAGGCTTTTTTACTGAATCCTGATTTGACGAGTGGGTTTCTGATTAACGGGTTTACGAACTTGCAGTTGAATTTTGATCAATCCTCATTTGGTGGGATGTACATCAACTCTGTCAATACAGGTGGCTTCCCGTTCTATGGCTTTGCGAGCGATTCGATTATTCGCGGCTTCATTAACTATGACACGATCAATGGCAGGATGCAGTTTGTGAACAATGACTCTGCTGGGATCGATCTTGAGATCACTGGTGTGGGGACCGAGGCACGAAATCTATCATCGAAAGATAAAATCGTGAAGGACTTTGGGTCGAATTCGTTGTATCACAGCGGGCCGGTCGCGTATGGGACTGTGAGCTCGCTTGGGTTTAAGACTGCGGGGACTCCGAATTTTTCAGTGAGCTTTGACGGAGTTGATGACATATACACAATCTCTATTGATGGAGAAAGCTTCAACTTCAATGATTACACGGCACTGGTTACTCCTATTGGATTGGGAACTGGATCTCAAGTGACAGTTGGCACAGCGTCATCCGGTGATGATCTCATAATCCGATTCTTTAATGTGACTTCCAGTACAACTTCGTCCTCTCCGTTCCAGTTTGCCGTGTTCCGAGGGCTTCCTGTTGAGCTTGAGTAAGAAATTACAGTACTGAGATACACAGAAACCGAGCGTGAGTGCTCGGTTTTCTTCTCTTGTTGATCACATATTCGCTCTTGAGACGATAGCGTTTGGAGTGGATCAACACTGGAGAGGATATGGGCAGCGGCGTGGTCCGGGGTGTCGGATGGCGCGGTGGTCGTTGTGTGTGTCGGTGCTTGGGTTGGTGTTGGTGTTGGTGTATGTAGTGAGCAGGGTGCTCACGGATCGGTTTGGGTGGTCGCAATGGCTCTGGTGGGCGCCGGCGGGGTGGTGGGTGAGCGGGGCGTGGATTGGGCTGGGGGTGAGCGGGGTGTTTGGGGTGATGGGATGGATGCGCGGGGCGCGGAAGACTGTTGGGGGGGATTTGTTCTGGGTGTATCTGCTGGTGTGTGTGGGGATGGTGGTGCATCTGCTGGTGTGGGTTGTTCGTGTTCCCAACTCGATTGGTGGGTATGGGATTCACTGGACGAGCAGCTCGATGCATGAGCGCGTGCGGGTGATGCACTGGAATATCGCGGCGGGGTCGTTTGATGAAGAGCGTGTGATGGAGTGGATGGTGCCGGGGAATATTGACCTGGTGCTGCTGGCGAACACGCGGTTTGATGGGCAGCGCCGGGCGCTGATGGAGGGGCTGAAAGAACGGTTGGGTGAGGGCTTTGCGGTGCGCGGGTTGTCGCGGGCGCTGGTGGCTTCGCGGTATCCGATCCTTCAGGCGCAGGTGGTGTATGTCTCGGCAAGCGGGAAGGAGGGTCCCAGCGAGGAGGCGGTGCGCGCGACGGGAGACTTTGGTTGGGTGGTGATGCTGACGCTTGATGGGGGCGAGATGTACGGCGTGTTTGAGGTGTGGTTGGTGGATCTTCCGAGTGAGCCGACGGTGCATCGGATGGAGTCGATGGCGCGGGTGGTGGAGACGGTGCGGGCGCGGCTGGGTGAAAGCATGGTCGCGCCGGCGCTGGTGATCGGGGATTTCAACACTGTGCGTGGGTCGGCTTCGCTTGGGGCGTTTGCTGTGTTTAGCTCAGACGGTTTCGAGGATGCGTTTGCGGCGCGGGGTGCTGGTGGCGGGACTTGGCGTCCGATGGGGTTGGGCGGTTTGAAGGGGTGGGCCGCGGGGCGGTCGAGCTGGGGGATTGATCTGGCGCTGGTGGGCAATGGGTGGCGGACGCATGGGTATGAGCTGGTGCTTCCTGGTGGTGCGGAGTGGGAGCAGGGGGGGGTGTCGCATCTGGCGCAGGTGGTGGATATCGAGCGGGTGGATTGATGGGGTTGATTGGGGTAGTAGTATTGGGGGTTTTTGCTTGAGCGGGGATTTTGGTGTGGTAGACTGGTTCCTCGCTGTCACGAGGCGGCGGGTTTGTTTGTATAGAACGATGGAGTTTGGACATGTTTCGTGGATTGATGGTTGTTGTGTCGCTGCTTTGGATTGCGTTGTGCGGGAGCGGTGCTGGTGCGGGTGTGATAGTCTTCAATGACGGGAGCTTCAGTTACCAGGGATATATGGAAGACAATGGGGCGCCGGCGAACGGGATGTACTCGTTCCGGTTCGAGGCGTTCAATGACCCCACAGGGTTTGATATTGCCTCGGAGTTTTTCTTTACATCCGAGCTTGTCCCTGTAGTGGACGGGTTGTTTGTGGTCAATGTGCAGATGGGTGGATCGCTTGAGAATGCGCAGCAGTTCTGGAAGACTGTTGGGAATCAGGACATGTATCTGGAGATCGGGGTGTCTCTGGTGGAGGGTGGTCCTTACGAAACACTCGGGACGCGTGTGCCTATGGGTTGGGGCGCTCGGGCGCAATACAGCGGTTTTTCGGAGGCGCTGATTTTCCCGTACTCGGATAGCTTTACGGATGAGTTCTTTGATCCGACGACGATGGTGTCGCTGACGAGTGTCGCGGGAGGGACGGTGCTTGAGGCGAATGTTGAGAACGATCAAAACGAGGCGATCATCGCGGTCAACAGCGCGGATCCGGATGGGCTGGACTTTGGATTCCAGACGGGCGGGGTGCATATCGACACTCAGGGTCGAGCTATTGGGCTCTTGAGTATTGCGGATCAGTATGCAATCGCGGGATTGCTTCGCGCGGATAATGGATCTCAGAGTGCGGCGATCCTTGGTCAGGTGAGCTCTGGTGTCGTAGGTGCTGACGCTCTGCAAGCATTAAACTTCAATGGGGGGAACTTTGCGTATCTCGCGACGGATGAGTACGCGGGTGAGTTCAATGGGGAGGTTATTGTGCGAGACTCGATGCGTGTTCTTGGTGCTGCGGAGCGTGATTATGCGGTGAACAGTCCGAGTCCGATCGGGCCTTTGGCGTATGGGTCTGTTTCTGCGGCGGGGAATGTGACTGCTGGGACTGCGAATCTTTCAGCTGCATGGGATGCTGCGAACTTGCGTTATGAGATTGCCGTCACTGGAGAGTCGGTTGCGTTTAGTACGCACTCGGTCACCATCACCGTTGTCGATTCCAGTGAGCCCCGACTTGCGACATTCAATACCTTTGGTGGGGACATCTGGGTGAAAATCTGGGATCTGAACTCTGGGAATATCGCGGTGCAGGACAACTTCTCGATCGTGATTCACGATTCGAATCCTGTAGCGGCGAGCCGATCGGCGATGCCTGATGGGGTGGATCTTGATAAGCACTCGGAGCGGACGGGCGATGACCTGGTTCGCACGGTGCCTCGTCATGTTCCGATCGAGGAGCGCGAAGAGTTGCCGATAGGTCAGTGATTCGCTTCCGAACTTGTTATCAATGAATCCCCGGCATGTCTCGGGGGTTTTTTTATTACTCGGCGTTTTCGGGTTTGCATCCGAACAGGATGGAAGCGAGTTTGGTGTTGAGGGGTTTGAGCTTCCCTGGTGTCATGCGGATCACGAAGGCGGCGAGGGTGTCGAACTCTTCGGGCTTGTGGATGCGTGCGATGATGGAGTACGCGATGAGGAACGCGACAATCGCGGTGATGATCTTGGTAATGTCGAACGCGTAGAGGTTGTACTCGTTGAGTGATTGGGGCACGAGCATCATCACGAACCACGCGCCGAGTGCGGCGAGCGCGGCGTAGATCACGGGCTGACTGAGGTTGAGCATCGCTCGGATGGTTGGGTACTCGCTCCTGCGGAGCGCGACGATCACAAGGACGATGGCGAGCGCCGCGTGGAAAGCGCCTCCTGCGATGGCGGCGGCGTAGAGCGGGGTGTTCTCATCTCCGATGAATCCTGAGGCGTAGAGGATCGTGGTGATGAAGAGCGCGAAGGTGATTGTCGAGATGATGTTGAGGACGAGGAGTTCTTTGAAGCGTCCCTGCGCGTTCATGAGCGATTTGACGGGGGGTTCGATGGCGCGGAAGATCATGCCTGCGGTGATGAGCTGGAGGGTGGTGTCGAGGTTGGTCCACTTGGTTTCGTCGAAGATGAGGTTGGTGATCGGGGTGGCGACGACGATGGTTCCGGCGCAGATCGGCGCGGCGAGGAAGAGGAGCATGCGCATCGAGCGGATGA
>WUAJ01000011.1 GCA_009827215.1 Phycisphaeraceae bacterium | reverse complement strand
CCAGCGGTGCCAAACTCGCCGCCCACCTCGACTTTGTCTCTGTCCACATCTATCCAGTCTGGGAAGAGCGCGATATTGATGAGGGACTCAGCTACTCCATCGCCAACATGCAGCGCGTCCGCAATGCACTCCCAGACGCACAGCTCGTCATCACCGAAGCAGGGTGGGCTACCAGCGCCTGGGAATTCGGCGACCGCGCCTCAGAAGCAAAGCAAACCCAGTACTTCCACGATCTCTTCGATTGGGCAAAGCAGATGAACATCACCACCTTCTTCTTCGAAGCATTCGACGAAAGCTGGAAAGGTGACCCCAACAACCCCTACGGCGCCGAGAAACACTGGGGAATCTACTTCGAAGACCGCACCCCCAAAGCCGTCATCAAAACCCTCAAAGACTAAAAGAAAAACAGCCGGCACAAACCGGCTGCTTCTCAAAGCTTCAAACAATCCATTCAGGATTAATCCTTCGCGTCATCCGCCGTATCAGCGATCGCATCGCCCGCGGACTCGATATCACGCCCAACACCCGAAACAGTGTTGCACGCCGCGAGTGTCATGCCGAGGAACCCAGCGATCCCGAGTGTGTAGAGGATCATCAGGAAACGATTCTTGCGTTCAGTATTCTTCATATCAGTGCCCTTCCTATTCGGAGTCAGTTTCAATCAACACGCATGCCAACGCATGCACCAACAGTCTAAACAATCCGAGTCAACAATGCGCGCTCAAACGCACCCGCCGCGTGACTCAGGAAACGATCCCCACGCCGAACCACCCCCAGCGTCCGTGTCAGCGCCCCATCCTTACAGCGAATCCCCGCGCCCTCCGGAATCCCGAAACGAGACACAAAACCAACCCCGATCCCCGCGCGCACCATCTGCACGATCGCTTCAATCGACCGCAGCTCCATGACCACAGACAACTCCACCCCATGCGATCCCGCCTTGGAATCCAGCAGATGACGCACGGCTGATCCCGCTTCAAACGCGATCACCGATTCACCCTCCAGATCCACCCAGCGGAAACTCTTGCGTCCACTCAACCGATGCTTGCTGGGAACGATCAGCATCAACTCGTCCTCGATCTCATGCACGATCCGCAGCTCCGCCGTACGAAGATGCTCGATCGGAAGCGTCACCACCCCAAGATCCAGCTCCCCCGAAAGCACCCCCTGCACCACCTGCACACTCCCGGCTTCGCGGATCGAAAACTTCAACCCAGGATGCTCCTTTCGCACCGCCTTGATCACCCCAGGAAGCAGATACCCAGTCGCCGTCGCCCCCGCACCCACGCGGATCGATCCCTTCTCAAGCCCCACCAGCGATCGAACCGCCTCCCGCGCCTGATCCGCCGCGATCATCGTGTTGCGAGCGTGCTCGATGAACACGCGTCCCGCTTCCGTCGCTTCCACGCCGTGCCCTGTCCGATGAAACAGCTCCGTACCCAGCTCCTTTTCAAGCTTCCCAAGCGCCGCCGACAAAGCAGGTTGCGACACCCCCAGCGACTCCGCGGCACGCGTCATGTGCCCGAACTCCGCAATCGCGACCATCTGCCTCATCGATCGAAGGTCCATACCACATTCTGGCATGGACATTCGGGATGATCAACAAACAATATTCAGCTATTTGAATCGAACCCCATTTGAATATATGCCAAGCTTGTGAATCGCCGCATTCCAGACATCGAGTTCCCATGCACCCGAGCCCAAATCAGGGATATCAAAGTACAACTCAAATAATGGTGCATCAGCGAATGTCATCATCTTGATCATCGGATAACTCGGTAGTTCTTTAAACAATAACTCCGCCATCCGGGTTGCCCGGCTATCCGTACCGAGCTCTGTTACACCAAACTCAGTCAAGAACCAAGGTTTATTGACTCCCATATCAATGAATGCACTGATCACAGATCCGATTTCATAATCCAGATTACGCACAGGGTTGTCATTCGACACATATGCGCTGTTTCCAAGCCAGTCGATATACTCATCTCCTGGGTAGTAATGTCTCGGATGCAATGCAGATAGGACAGATGCATCCGCCTCTTCAAAGTCATCGGGATTCATGTACGCAGTGTGCGAGTACATGAACCAGGTCACATTCTCAACTAGTTCTTCATTGAAGATATCGATTACATACCGGTATAAATCGCGCACCCGTTCGGGCCCATCCGGCACCATCGGGTCACCGTAAAAACTGGTCAGATTGTCATTCTCCACATTTAGCACATACTCATTACCTCCAGGTCCAAAGCTCACAAACCCAACCGCGTTGTATTCCCCAGTTACTGACAGCATGATCGGTTTGCCAAAGGCTTTAATCTGATGGGCGCACTGGCGAATGTACTCGTCATATAAACCATCAAACAAATCAGAAAATTTAATCGGTGAATTCGGTCCCCCAGGCATGTAATCAAATTCAGAGTGTTCAACCAAGTATGTAATCGGATCCCATACCACCGCCAGTACCGCCCCGTCTGCTGAGACCGCCTCAGCAAATTCCAGCACCGTTTGAGTATCACCCTCCATTGGATCATTAAAAGTCTGGAGGTCCACTACTTCGGACTCAATTCCAGACGCATTCCAGTCGTGAAAAAACAAGACAACTCCCGGAGTTTCTCCATGCGATTTAGTGGTCATCTCGGCATATCCCTCTGGTACATCCGCTATGTTGTACAACCCGTGATACACCTGATTCGGATGAGGAACTATTTTTTGGCCTTTGAGCACAGGCCTTCCAGCAATATCTCCTCTGTCCACAGCCACCTGGCCATGTAAGCTACACGCCATACCGCCAATGAGCCCGATTATCGCCAGTACATCCAATTTCATCGAATTCGCTCCTGTTGTATTGAAACTCGCTCACAAACAACATTTGGGATTGCTGTCGTCGGTTTTTCACCCCTGCCCCGAGAGTCTCCTATCCTTTCTATTGTGACCAAGAACACTCTCATTCTGATCGTCCTCACTTACTTCGCAGCACCTGTGTTTGCTCAAACAGAGTCCGAGCTCTCACCCGACGGCAACTGGGAAACCACCGCCGCCCCGGAGCCCGGATCCGACGCCGCGATCATGGCCGAAGCCCAACAACTCATCACCGAAGGCAACCCCGGCGCCGCCGTCTCCAAACTCTCAAGCTGGATCGAGAAGAACAAACGAACCCGCACCCCCTACATCGCACAGGCGTATTACCTCCGTGGACTCGCACGCCTCGAAAACGACCGCGAGTACAAAGCCCTCTTCGATTTTGAGCTCATCATCCGCGATCACTCCGACACCGAGTACTACACCCGCGCCATCGAGCGTGAATACGACATCGCGAAGATGTACCTCGGCGGACTCAAGCGTCGATTCCTCGGAATCCGTTTCGAGACCGGACGACCCATCGGCGAAGAACTCCTCATCCGCACCCAGGAGCGCCTTCCAGGTTCAGAGATCGCCGAAGCCGCCGCGCTCGATCTCGCGAACCATTACTACAACAAGCGTCGCCTCAAACTCGCCGCAGAAATGTACGAGATCTTTCGCATCAACCACCCAAACTCCCAGCACACCCGATTCGCGATGCTCCGCGAAATTGAGTGCAACATCGCACGCTTCAAAGGTCCCGGATACGACGGCTCAGGACTCCTCGACGCCAAACTCCTCATCGAGCAGTACCGCCGCAAGTTTCCCGCGGAGACCATCCGCTCGGGAATCACCGAGGGACTCGACGCATGGATCGACGAATCCGCCGCACAGCAAGCCCTCGATACCGCACGCTGGTACCTCAAAACCGACGACTTCCCCAGCGCCAAGTTCATCCTCGCGCGTCTGCTGCGTCGTCACCCCGCAACCATCGCGGCAGACCAAGCACTCGACATCATGCTCGAAAAAGGCTGGTTGACATTCGATGAAGCGGAAGCAGACGACCCTCAATCCGAATCAACCGCCGCGAGCATCCAACCGCAATCAGGCACCGAATCTAATCAGCCGTAAACGAACCGCGACACACCACATGAAACGACTGTTGTCCATCCTGATTCTGTTAACTCTTCCAGTGTGTTTAGGCGCTTGCGCAAGCAACTCCTCGAGTGGGTACGCCTTCAACTCCACCTACGACGAGTCCATCAAAACCATCGCGATCCCCATCTTCGAGAACAACACCCTCCAGCGCGGTCTCGAAGTCCAGCTCGCCGAATCCCTCAATAAGCAGATCCAAGCACGAACGCCTTGGAAGCTTTCTAAGTCCGCACAAGCCGAGACTTCACTTGTCGGTGTGATCACTTTCCACTCACTCTCGCAGATCTCCCAAGCCCCAAGAACAGGGCTTGCGCAAGAGCAAGCGATCCGAATCACCGTGAACTTCGAATGGCGCGACAACCGCACCGGAGACATCATCGTCGCCCGCAACAACTTCTCCGCGACCTCGACCTTCGTCCCCCAGCGAGGAGTCTCCGAACGCATCGAACACGCCCAACGAGAAGCCATCGAAGAACTCGCGATCGACATCGTCTCACAACTCCGCGAAAGCTGGTAAACCCAACACACGCGAGCGTCGTATCTACAAGCACCAGCTACAATAAAACACGCCTGAAACACCGACAAAGCACCAGATTTCAGCCATTTTCCGACAATCCGAGCCAATCACGGATGAGGATGAAATACAAACCCCAACCCAACCGATAACACTCCACATGACCGACCCAAAAGCAAACAAAGATGACCAGACGCCTATTGATCCCCAAAAGGATAACAAGGGCAAGCAAGCACCCACGCCGCCACCGAAATCCCGCGGTGCCTTCGGCTTCATTGTCGTCATGCTCATGGTCTTCATGCTCGCAATGTTCCTCACCAGCGCCCAGCAGGGACGCGAGATCACCTTCCAAGAGTTCTCCCAGTACTACGAAGCGAAGAAAGTCAAACTCGACTCCGTCGTCCTCACCGACACCGCGCTCAACGCGCAGCTCATCGACTCCGAAGGGCAAGAAGGCAAGTCCACCTCCGTCCGAGTCCCAATCACCGCCGTTTCGCGCGAAGTCATCGCCGACAAGGTCTACGAACTCACCAACAACCGAGTCAAAGAGAAACCAACCTCAGGTTTCATCCTCTTCCTGTATTCAATAGGCCCAATCCTCCTCATCCTCCTCCTGATCTGGTTCCTCCTCTCCCGCTCCATGCGTGGTGCCGCCGGAGGCGGAGGCATGCTCGGCTCCTTCGGGAAATCGAAGCACCGCGCCATGACCAAAGAAATGACCGGCGTCACCTTCAAAGATGTCGCCGGAATCGAAGAAGCTAAGCACGAAGTCGCCGAGATCATCGAGTTCCTCAAAACACCAAAGAAGTTCACCAAGCTCGGCGGACGCATCCCAAGAGGTGTCCTCCTCGCCGGTCAACCAGGTTGCGGCAAAACCCTCCTCGCCAAGGCAATCGCAGGAGAAGCCGATGTCCCCTTCTTCTCCATCTCAGGTTCCGACTTCGTCGAAATGTTCGTAGGTGTCGGAGCATCCCGCGTCCGCGACCTCTTCAAACAAGCGAAAGAATCAGCTCCGTGCATCATCTTCCTCGACGAGATCGACGCCGTGGGCCGTCGCCGTGGTGGGGGATTCACAACAGGTGGACACGACGAACGCGAGCAAACCCTCAACGCAATCCTCGTAGAAATGGACGGCTTCGAATCAGGTGACGGCGTCATCGTCATCGCCGCGACCAACCGTCCCGATGTCCTGGACCCCGCGCTCATCCGTCCAGGTCGCTTCGATCGCCAGATCTCCGTCCCGCTCCCCGATGTCAAGGGACGACTCGAGATCCTCAAGGTCCACGCCAAGAAGGTCAAGCTCGGACCAAACGTCGATCTCTCCAAACTCGCGAGAGGCACCCCGATGTTCTCCGGCGCTGACCTCGCCGCGATCATCAACGAAGCCGCCATCGGCGCGACCATGCAAAACAAAGACTTCATCGAGCACGAAGACCTCGAAGAAGCACGCGACAAGGTCAAGTTCGGACGCGCCAAGAAGTCCCGCGTCCGCGAGAAGGACGAGAACAAACTCGTCGCGTACCACGAAGCAGGACACGCCGTGCTCCAAGCACTGCTCAAAGACGCGGACCCACTCCACAAAGTCACCATCATCCCGCGCGGCGCCAGTGGGGGAGCAACATTCTCCCTCCCAGAGAAAGACCGCATGGGATACTCCCTCAAGTGGCTCAAAGCGACCATGCGCGTCATCTGCGGCGGACGCATCGCCGAAGCCAAAGCCATGGACGATGTCTCGTCTGGCGCCTCAAGCGACATCCAGCAAGTCACCAACCTTGCGCGAGCGATGATCCTCGAATGGGGAATGTCCCCACGACTCGGATTCGTCAACTACGCCGGTCAGGATGATGCATCAGGATACATCCCAGACAAGGACTACTCCGACGAGACCGCACGCATCATCGACGAGGAAACCAAACGCCTCGTCGATGAAGCCTACTCCCACGCAGAGTCCATGCTCACCGACAACTGGGACAAGGTCGAAGCCGTCGCAGAAGCGCTGCTCAAGTACGAGAACCTCTCAGCCGACGAGGTCCACTCCATCATGCGTGGAGAACCAATCGGCCGCTCAACAGTCGCCGAACTTCTCGCCGCCGAGCCCCCAGCCCCAACCTCCACTAACGGCAACGACTCGGGATCAAAGAAATCCGAATCCACCGATACGGACACACCACCCGACACCCTCCCAAGCCCGGCGTAAATCAATCATCAGAACCACGAATCAAGACAGGCTTGTGCCTGTCTTTTTCGATACGAATATAAATAATGATTGCTACATCAGATTATATGATTTGTGTATCATCACTCGATGAAATATGAAATTACAAGAACAAACCTTACATGCACAAAGTGCGGTTATCTCCTCGACGGCATTAACCTCCGGGAGAACTGCCCCGAGTGTGGTACACGAATCATCAACAATTGCTACTGGTGCGACTACGACCTCTCCAATACAACACCGAATTCCGTGTGTCCTGAATGCGGAGTCCCCGTCACCGCATCAATCGGTTCTGGGATCCTAATAGAAGCTCCGATCGAAACACTAAAGTCAATCCACACCGGCTTCAGGATGGTCACAATCTTGTTGGTGATCTATATCGTTGTTTCAATCGCAGGCGGTATCATTGCAAGCATTTTGGCTGCCACAATAGCGAATTCATCGATGTACTTCTTTGTCATCGCAAACTCCATCATCAGTAATGGCCTATTGCTCGCAATCGCACTCGGATGGTGGAAACTTTCTCAGCCGCTTCAAAACCTCCCTGCCGGAATAACAGGTAATGACAAAAGATCACTGCTCAGAGTGACGACATGGCTCTTCGTCGCTTCGACGCTCGCCACATTACTCTATAACTTCATCCCGCGGAACTATAACCCCACCGCGCCGCCTACCAGCCTTATATTTATCGCGATGATAATGAGCTTTGTCGGTCTGGTAATCATGCTTCTGTTCTTCATCGCACAGGTCCGCTACATCGGTTGGTTTGCTAAACTTGTTCATAATCGGAAAATGGAAAGACGCGCCAAACACTTCGTTTGGTCGGGTCCGCTCATCGCAATCATTGGAGCAATCTTCCTATTCATCGGGCCGCTCATCGTTCTAGTGCTCTATTGGAACATGATCGAGTACACGCGTCGAGATCTCAAGAAAGTAATCAATACCATCGAACGCAATGCATAGCGAGCGCACAAATAACCCGCTGATCAAACAGCGGGTTATCAATATCAAACGACTCTAGAGAT
Organism: Phycisphaeraceae bacterium; assembly: GCA_009827215.1. GTDB lineage: Bacteria > Planctomycetota > Phycisphaerae > Phycisphaerales > UBA1924 > UBA1924. The sequence continues at coordinate 17,757 of WUAJ01000011.1, read as the reverse complement.
TCACACACCCATCGCAATAATCGCATCCGCGAGTTTCACAAACCCTCCGCGATCGGCGCCGGCGCCGTAATCCACCACGCCATTGACGATCGGTGCGTGCTCCACGCACTGCTCGTGGATGTCCAACATGACGCCGTGCAGCTTGTCGAGTGATCGTTCCTTCGTCCACGCATCGTGCGAAGCGTTCTGCGACATCTCAAAGCACGAGGTCGCAACGCCACCCGCATTCGCCGCCTTGCCCGGACCAAACACCACACCATTCTCATGGAACACCGAGCGTGCCTCATGCGTGCAAGGCATATTCGCGCCTTCAGCAACACACTTCACTCCGCGATCAACCAGCGCCGCCGCGTCGTCCTTCTCCACCTCGTGCTGAGTCGCACAAGGCAGTGCCACATCCGCATCAACAAGTGACCAAGGACGCGCCTCGGGATGGTAAGTAATACCATCACCACCAAAGTCTTTGAGTCTTCCGCGTTGGACCTCTTTGAGTTCAGTGAGCTCTTTCAGTTGTTCGCTGCTCATGCCCTTATCAAAGCTGATCGACCCTCCCGAGTCGGACATAGTGACGACCTTCGCACCCTTCTGAATCGCAAGCTCCGCAGCGTACAACGCGACATTGCCCGATCCCGAGATCATCACGCGTTTGCCGTCCAGCGACTGACCATTGTGCTTGAGCATCGCTTCCGCGAAGGTCACCGTGCCATACCCCGTCGCTTCAGTACGACCAAGCAATCCACCCAGACCCATCGGCTTCCCAGTCAGTACACCGTCACGCTGCTTCGTGATCTTCATGTATTGACCATACAAGAACCCGATCTCGCGTCCGCCCACACCGATGTCACCCGCCGGCACATCCACGCTCGGACCGATGTGACGGTACAGCTCACGCATAAACGCCTGGCAGAACCGCATCACTTCGTTGTCGCTCTTGCCCTTGGGATCAAAGTTGCTCCCACCCTTGCCGCCACCGATCGGTTGTCCAGTCAGCGCGTTCTTGAAGCACTGCTCGTACGCAAGGAACTGCAGCGTGTCCTCAGTCACACTCGGATGGAAACGCAAGCCACCCTTGTAAGGCCCAAGCACATTGGTGTGCTCAACACGCCATCCAAAGTTGACCTCAACACCACCCTGGTCGTTCACCCACTCCACACGAAACCGAATCACGCGATCAGGAATCAACAAACGCTCAAACACACGCGCATCCTGATACTTCTTGTTCGCCTCGATGACCGGCGCGATCGACTCCGCGACCTCCTCGATCGCCGAGCGATACAAAGGTCCAGGATTCACAGCGTCAATCATCGGATTCAAATCAAAAGAGCGTGCAGCGGTCGTCATTCAAGTCTCCAAGTTCAAGGAAGTCCCATCGGAGTGCGTGCATGCAAACCCAAGGACCGGGGAGAATTGTTCCCAGCCGCTCCCCAAAAGTCACGCAAAAACACCGCTCGCAGTACCAGAATTGATCCCATTTCCTCCGCCCCGAAACAGTTTCAACGCCGTCGGCGCCATCCCATCACCAACCCACCAAAGAGCACGCCCCCAACCCCAGGAGACGGGACAATGCCTCGATACTCAATCGTCAGCGTTGAGCCCTCAAGAAAGAACGCATCCGCATTGACCGGATCATCCACGAAACTCTCAAAGATCTCGACCTCAAAGATATTGTTCGGCCCAAGAAAGAAATCCAGATCCAGACTCACGAGATCAAGAACACCTCCGCTACTCGCCGATGCGGATCCGGGAAAATCATTGCCAAGCAACGGAGCCAGCACAAACCCCTCCTCGCCATCGCCGCCAACATTGAAAGTCACTTCAGAAAGCCAAGAAGCGCCTTCAGTTCTGATTGTGAGATCCCATCCGAACGACAAGATATGAACAGACGACCCCTTCGCTTCAAAGTCATTACCCACCACCTCATTGAGCATGCTCCCCATCTCAGCAAACGAGCCGAGACCAGAAATGTCAAAGGTCAACGAAGGCAGTCCAGTCCCATTCCTCGTTTGCCCAGAAGCATGAATCACATCATCTGCATCAACAACTCCGCCAAACACCAAACCAGTCAGCCCAGCAACAACGAACAAACCACTTCGAAACATCATCGTCCCTTTCAACATCAAACAGATTCACAGCCGCCAACGGCGAACACCAATCAACCCCGCGCATTCCAGCAAGCCAACACTCCAGGTGTCGAAGTGACCAACCCAAAGCTCAGCATCGAGCCGCCTATCAAAAACGCGTCCGCCTCAACCATCTCGTCAAACCCAGAACTACCCCAGTTTATCACACCTCGCAAACCCTCTACAAGCAATTTCTCGCGTCCGAAGCAAACGTTCGTGCGAACTCACGCTCATGAAGCCCTCAAACTCCATCACCATCACCCCCGACACCCACCCCAAGCATGGAAAGATCTGGCGCATCAACGCGACACAAACCCTGCCGCGCCCAATCGAAGAGGTCTTCCCCTTCTTCACCGACGCCTTCAACCTCGAACGCCTCACGCCGTCTTTCCTCGGCTTCAAGGTCCTGACACCCAAACCCATCAAGATGCAATCAGGGACCGTCATCAACTACACCCTCAAAGTCCATCACATCCCCATCCGCTGGAAAACCACAATCCAGGACTGGAACCCGCCGCACTCCTTCGTCGACAACCAAGACAAAGGCCCCTACACCCTCTGGCACCACACCCACACCTTCACCCCAACCGACGACGGCAACTCCACCCTCTGCCAGGACACCGTCCTCTACAAACCAAAAGGGTGGATCCTCGCGCCCATCGTCAACAAACTCTTCGTCCAGCGCGATGTCAAAAACATCTTCGAGTTCAGGTTCGAGCAGCTCGAAGCCATCTTCCCGCCCCAAGAAGCCAATACAACCCTTGTACCCGAAGCCATCTTGTCATAAAATGACCGCGTGAGCAAGACCCCATTCATCCCCAATCTAAATCAAGCCGCGATCGAAAGCGCCGAGCAGTGGGTCATCGAGTGCCCCAAGTGCCACCACGCCGCCCCCGCCATGGAGCGAGGCGTCTTCCGAGCGTGGGCATCAAGCAAATCCAAACGAGTCCTCGCCCGCTGCACCAACTGCAACAAGCTCACCCTCGCCAAACTCACCAAAGATCCAGAGCGTGCCTACACACTCCGCATCGAAGAGATCGATCAACAGCTCGATCAAATCGAAGCCGAAGAACGCGCTCAGTCCGGATCATCCGCCCCAAGCATCAACTGATCCCCAGCCGTCAGCTGCCGCAGTTCCCCGCTCACCGCCTTGGGTTCCACAAGCGACTTCGTGCTCTTCGCCCCCGCATCCTCAAATCGCCGCAAGGTAGGCATCATCCGCGTATCGATCGACCCCACCAGCTTGTTGTACCGATCCACACTCTGACGGATCGAATCCCCGAGCTTGCCCGCGTGCTCAAACGCCGTCGCCGCACGATCGTGCAGCTCCTTGCCGAGCTCAAACAGCGCCGCCGCCTGCTCACTCAGCGCCTGCTCGCGCCACCCAACCGCCACCGCACGCAGCAGCCCGATCAGCGTACTCGGCGAAGCCAAAATCACCCCATGCTGCGCCGCATCATCAAGCAGCCCCGGATTCCGCGACAGCGCCGCATCAATAAAGTGATCCCCAGGCACAAACATCACCACAAACTCAGGAGACCGATCAAACAACGCCCAGTACTTTTTATCCGCGAGCTTCTTCACCTGCTCGCTCGTGTGCCGCGCAAACCGCTCCATATGCTTCTCGCGCACTTCCTCATCAGGCTCATTCACCGCCTCGATGTACGCATTGATGTTCGCTTTCGCGTCCACCACAATCATCCGATTGTTTGGGAGCGTCACCACCATATCAGGACGCAGCAGATTCCCATCCCCATCCCGCTCCGAGGTCTGCTCCGTAAAGTCGCAGTAGCTCGTCATCCCTGCAAGCTCCGCAACGCGGCGCAGCTGGATCTCACCATACCGTCCCCGAATCTCAGGCCGCGACAGCGCCCGCGTCAGCCGCGCCGTCTCTTCCTTGAGTGATTCATTGGACACACTCGACGCCTTGACGCGCTCATCCAGTTGAGTGAGCTGATCGCGTGTCTTCCCCAGTGTCTCGCTGATGGGTTTGACCATCGCCTCGATCGCCTGCTTCCGCTGATCGAGTTCTTCCTTCGACGCCTTGCCCGCCTGACCGAGCTGCTCGGACAACAACTTCGTCAGCGCCTCCTGATTCGACTTGAGCGTCCGCGACCCGATCGCCTCGAAAGTCTCCTTCAGCTGCGCCTCATTCTTCATCAGTTCCTGCCGCGACCGCTCCGCCGCTTCCAATCGCTCCCCGAACTGCGCATTAAGCATGCTCAGCTCAGTAATCCGCGCCGTCTGCTGATCGACCTCCGACTCCAGCCCCGAAATCTCACCCCGAGCAGATGTCAGTTCCCCAACTAACCGATCCCGCTCAGCGCTCGATCCCTCAAGATTCGCCCGCGCCGTCGCCAGCTCCTCCCCGAGCCCCGCCAACTTCATGCGTTCCCTCGAAAGCCCCTGAAACAGGACAAATACAGCGCCCCCAAGCCCAAGAGCCAGCAGCCCCACGATGATCAAAGCGATTTCCATGTCAGGAGTATATCAGGGTAGTGACGCCGATGCACCAACTCCTCACGCCGACCCGATCCCATACGCCTCAATAAACAGCGACTCCGCCTCCGTCCCCCCCGCGAGCACCAACTCTTGCCCCGCCTTCAAAACCGTCGTCGCCGACGGCGTCGCGATCAGCCCCTCCTCCGGATCTCGGATTGCGATGATCGTGCACCCCGTCCGATCCCGGATACCGCACTCGATCAGTGTCTTCCCACCAAGCGATTCAGGCACAGGCCTGCGGAACATCTCGAGCCCCTCCGCAACCGTCGCGATCCGATCACCCGTCAACTGATTGAAGATACTCGATGACCCCATCGACGCATACGAATGCACAAAGTCCGCCCCCGCGCGATGCAGTGTCTCAATGTTCTGCTTGAGCGTCGATCGACAGATCAACTGCGCATCCTGCCGCACCGATCGACAATAGATCGTCAGGTAAATATTGATGCTGTCATCATGCGATGTAATCAACACCGCCGGCGCGTCCATCAACCCCGCTTGCATCAACACCTCAGGATCGGTCGCATCCCCAACAACGATCCGATCCCGGAACTCACCAGCACGGCGCGCCCTCTCCGGATCGAGCTCAACCGCTTTCCGATCAACACCCCTTCGAGAAAGCGCCGCCCCGGCTGCCGCCCCGACCTTCCCCCATCCGATGATCAGCACCGGATCCACCGAGACGTTATAAATCACAAACTCCTCGTCATATCTCATGAGTTGCTCTTTGGTCCCCGCCATCATCAGGATCGAGTATTCCGTCACCACCGTGTCCGCCATCGCAGGCTTGAACTCCCCGCGATCCCACAACCCGATCACATTGACCCCAAGCTCCGCAAGTCGATTCTCCGCAAGCGTCTTCCCAACCAAAGGCGTCTTGTGCGCGTTCGCCTCCGCGATCAGCAAATGATCGATGTTCCCGACAACATGCGTCAACGCATCGCCGCCAACCATCCCGCGCGCCAGCGCCCGCCCCATCAACTCCCCAAGCTGGAACACCTCAGTCGCTCCCGCGTGCCTCAGGATCGTCGTCGTGGTCTTGTTCGTCGAGATCGCGACGATCGGGACCTCCGGCGCCACCTGACGCGCCATGAATGCCACATTCGTATTCGTCACATCATCACTCGTCGCCGCGATCAACGCCGCCGACTCCGCCCGCGCAGCCGTATAAGTCGACACATGATCCAACGGCCCATACACAACACGGATCCCCATGTCATGCAGATTCGACGCCTCCTCAAAGTCCGGAACAATCAACACATACCCAATCCCTGACTGCTCCAGCTTCGCGATCAGCTCCTCCGTCACCGCGTCATACTGGATCAGGATCACATGCCCCGAAGTCTCCTCCGCCGCCTTGCGAGGGGTCCGCGCCGCCTCCACCGCATCCACCCAAGGCGCATAGAAAAACTGAATGATCGTAAACGGCAACAACACCAACAAAAACACAATCCCCGTCGCGAGCACCAGCATCGAGAAAAACCGCCCAAGATCACTCTCAAACGTAATATCCCCAAACCCCAGCGTGGACATCACCGTCAGTGTCCAGTAGAACCCAGTCATCCACGAGTGGTGCTGCCCCTCCATCTCCATGATCACATGGAACAGGATGCTGTACACAACAATCAGCCCCGTCAGGACCAATATGAACCGCATCAGCGCCCGCACATTCCGCTGCGTCCGCCGCTCCTGAAAGAACACCATCATCTGTGAAGTACTGAATTTCATGAGTCCATAGCATACGAGATCAAGCCCACTCGCAGGGGCATCCCACACCGAATACCACCGATCTCGTGTCAGGGGTATATCAGGGAGATCCGATCGCAACGATATCCCAAATATTTCAGCATCCAAAAAATGAACAGGCGACACATCGGTGCCGCCCATTCAAGAGGGGGTCAGATTGAAATGAGTACGCCGACTCAATCAGCGCCGTCTGCGTGCCGCGAGCAGCCCCGCCGCTCCAAGCACCATCGCGCTCCCCGGAGTCGGGACCGCGCTCACGCGTGCATCACCAACATCCGCGCCAGTCAGATCGACCGACGCGAGCCCGTTGTCAAACAGGAACGACGCGAACTCACCAGACACCAGCAGATTCGCCTCGATGGTCAGCTGTGAGCTATCCGCGATGACCAGCGAAGGTGCCTCGATATCAAAGAGGATCGCTTCGATCCCAGTCGTGCTCTCAACAAAGAATCCACTCCGGGAATCGCCTACCCGCCCGGCGTCGAATGCGATCGTGAAGTTCCCGACCTCGACCGTGTCACTGTTGAAGAACACCGAACCCGTGTGCTCAATCGTCCCAGAAAAAGCACTCAATCCCGCGTCGTACGAGAATGTTGTCGGAAGCAGTGGGGCATCCACACTGTTAATCCCGAACGCAACACTCCCAGCGCCCAAATCACCCGGCGCGATCACATCGGGAGAAACCGATGAGAGATCCAAGCTCGCCGCCGCAGAGAGCGTTGCAACATCCAGAAGAACATTCGTCTGTCCTCCTGTCACACCAAAGTCTTCCGCATGCGCAACGCCCGCTGCGAGCAAGAGAGCACCAGCGACGCCGGTTGTATTTTTGATATTCATGTCCAGTTCCTCCTAAAGAATGGCGCCCGCAATCAGACAATCGATCGCGAGCTGATACAACGAAAAGATCTCTCTATCTCTTTCGTGCGTCCCACGAGGAGCTGAATCTGCTCAGACCCGAGTTCGATCCGTTTCTCAGACCCGATGCACAGCCGTCAAGTATTTTGACAATCCCCGATTCAGATCCATAAGCGCCCGGATCACAAGCAGTCCAAAGATCTCCCTGCCAACTTGGCACTCCCACGCCCCGATCTGCCCCGTCACGCCGTTTATCAAGTGCAAATTCCGTCAATTACTCCCAAATTCGTACCCCCTGAGCCCCCCGAATCGGCACGCTCTTTGCCATACCTCCACCCAGTATGGTGCGCGATCACACCCATCCCGACCTTTCCACGCCCAAGGGAGCCCCAGGAGGACGACTCCACCTGCTCCTCTCTCGCGCCGGCTGGCAACCAGACCCCTGGGTCGACCGCCTCCCAAGAATGCTCGAGCCGATGGGGATCCAGTCCCACATCGCCCACAACGCCGACGCCGCCCAGCGTGTGATCGACCACAACCCGATCCACATCGCCGTCGTGGACCTCGCGCTCCCGCTCGATGAAGCGATCGGCTCCCCCGCCGAAGAATCCGGACCGCGCCTGCTCAATCTCCTCACCCGCCTCGCATCCCCACCCCCGATCGTGGTCATCAAACGAAACCGAACCGCACGCGACGACATGCGTGAACTGAGCGCCGCCCTCCGCGCCGGCGCGTTCGCCGTCGTCGATCGTCCCCACGCACAGCGGGACCTCGAGACCCTCCTCGAAGTCCTCCGCCGCTGCCTCACCCGTCATTACCAAGGCCGCTGGCCCGGAGCATAATCGTTAGTTAGTAAAACGCCGCACCAAACCGCGGCTTCACATAGGACCCCAACTCCGCGACGCAGGTCGCGGACTAAGAAAGCACAGCAAGGAATAAACAGCCATGGCAACCAAAACCAAATCCAAAGTCGCCGTCCGCCCACTCCACGATAAAATCCTCGTCGAGCGCGACGCAGCACAAACCCAAACCTCCGCAGGCATCTACCTCCCAGAATCCGCCTCGGAAAAACCACAGTTCGCCACCGTCCTCGCCGTGGGTCAGGGAACCATGTCCGACTCAGGTCAACGCATCCCCCTCGACGTCAAAGTCGGAGACCGCATCATCCTCAGCAAGTGGGGCGGCACCGAACTCAAACTCGACGGCGAAGAGTACCTCATCATCAACAGCAGCGATGTGCTCGCGATCGTCGACTAATCGAGCAGTCTTCCGGAAATCGAGCAAGGACACGCGATGAACCAATCCCAACTCCGACAAGCACTCAACGAACTCAACGGCGAACGCAACGCGCACTTTGCCCTCGTTGGCATGCACGAAGCCGCATCCACACTCACCATCGCAAAGGCAATGCTCATCCCAGAAGAAACAGACAAACTCGTCAAAGTCACCGACGGCCAATCCGTCTACATCATCGAAGCCGAGCGGATCGCATACATCCGCATCGGCCTTTAAACCAAAAAGAACCGCGTCCAACAACGACGCAAGGAGATAGAAAATGGCAGCGAAACAAATCGCATTCAACACCGACGCACGCGAGCGCATCCTCAAAGGTGTCCAGAAACTCGCATCCGCAGTCAAGGTCACCCTCGGCCCATCAGGCCGCGTCGTCATCCTCGAGAAATCCTTTGGCGCCCCAACCGTCACCAAAGACGGCGTCTCCGTCGCCAAGGAAATCACACTCGACGACCCATACGAAAACATGGGCGCCCAAATGGTCAAAGAAGTCGCAAGCAAAGCTTCCAAAGAAGCAGGCGACGGCACCACCACCGCGACCATCTACGCCGAGTCCATCTTCTCCGAAGGTCTCAAAAACATCACCTCCGGGGCCAACCCAAACCAAATCAAGCGCGGCATCGACATGGCCATCGAAGCCATGATCACCGAGCTCCACTCCATGTCCAAGCCGATCTCCTCCTCCAAGGAAATCGCACAAGTCGGAACCTGCTCCGCAAACCAAGACGCGGAGATCGGCAAGATCATCGCCACCGCGATGGACAAGGTCGGTAAAGACGGCGTCATCACCGTCGAAGAAGGCAAGTCCCTCGAAACAGAAGTCGAACTCGTCGAAGGCATGCAGTTCGACAAGGGATACCTCTCCCCACACTTCGTCACCGACACCGCAACCATGGAAGCCGTCCTCGACAAGCCATACATCCTCATCCACGAGAAGAAGATCTCCAACGCCAAGGACATCCTTCCAATCCTGGGTAAGGTCGCTGAAAGTGGCTCCCAGCTCCTGATCATCGCCGAAGACATCGACTCCGAAGCACTCGCAACCCTCGTCGTCAACAAACTCCGTGGCACCCTCAAAGTCGTCGCCGTCAAAGCCCCAGGGTTCGGCGACCGCCGCGCCGAAATGCTCCAAGACATAGCCACCCTCACCGGAGGCACCGCGATCATGGAACAACTCGGTATCGACATTGAGAAACTCGAACTCTCCGAGCTCGGCCGCGCCAAGAAGATCACCATCTCCAAGGACAACACCATCATCGTCGAAGGTGCAGGTTCAGGAAGCGACATCAAGGGCCGCATCGACATGATCCGCGCTCAGATCGAAGCATCAAGCTCCGACTACGACCGCGAGAAGCTCGAAGAGCGCCTCGCCAAGCTCGCCGGAGGCGTAGCACAAGTCAACGTCGGCGCCGCAACCGAAGTCGAAATGACCGAGAAGAAAGCACGCGTCGAAGACGCCCTCCACGCCTGCCGCGCAGCCGTCGAAGAAGGCATCCTCCCAGGTGGTGGCACCGCAGTGCTGAGAGCCCGCCGCGCACTGACCGCAATCCGCAAGAAAGCCTCCGGCGACGAACGCATCGGCATCGACATCGTCAGCCGCGCCGTCGCCGCACCAGTCAAGCAGATCGCCAAGAACTGTGGTTTGGACGGCTCCGTCATTGCGAGCAAGGTCGAAGAATCCGACGACAACACCTTCGGATACAACGCCCTCACCCACGAATACGGCGACCTCGTCGCCATGGGCGTCATCGTCCCAACCAAGGTCGAACGCGTCGCCCTCCAAAACGCCGCTTCAATCGCAGGCCTCCTCCTGACCACCGAAGCCGCAATCGTCGAAATCAAAGACAAACCCGTAGGCGCCGGCCACTCGGGCGAGGACTTTGATTACTAAGAATCTAAATCATTACCCTGATGATAAAAGCCGGCATATTGCCGGCTTTTTTGTTTACGTCAAATCCTAAATGCAATCCACATCGATTCCCTACCATCGCTCGTGAATACGCCAGAACCATCTCAGCCGACCAAAGACCCTCGCCGTCACGACCTCGATGCGCTCCGCGCTTTCGCGATGGTGCTCGGGATTATTCTCCACGGAGCGCTCGCATACACCCAAGTGCCGTGGATCGTCCAAGACTCGCAGAAGTGGGTGGGATTCGATCACACCTTCGAGTTCATCCACACATTCCGGATGCCCGTGTTCTTCCTGCTCTCAGGATTCTTCACCGCGATGCTCTGGCGCCGCCGAGGCACACTCGGACTTGTATGGCACCGATCCAAACGAATCCTCCTCCCGCTGCTCGTCAGCGCCGCGACCATCATCCCCGCAACCATGTGGTCCATCCAGTACGCCAACCGCGTGCAAAGCAGCAGCGTAGAAGTCGAGCAAGCAGAAGAAACCGAAGAGCTCGACATCTGGCGCGCCGCCGCAGAAGGCAGCCAAACCCAGCTCCGCGCCAGAATCGACGAAGGTGCCGATATCAACGCCACAGACCCAAACTTCCGCACCACGCCGCTGGGATACGCCGTCCTCTACGGACAAACCGAAATAGTGGAAGAGCTCCTCAGCGCCGGCGCCGAACCAAGCACCCAATACGGCGACGGCGGCACCGCACTCCACACCGCCATGTTCCTCGGAAGAACAGAAATCACATCAATCCTACTCGACGCCGGCGCCGACCTCGGAGTTAAAAACATCCGAGGCGAGACCCCCACAAACTCACTGACCGTCAACGAACAGATCACAATGATGATCACCGGCTTCCTCCAACTCGAAGACACCTTCGAAACCATCCAAAGCGGCCGCGATGAAATCAGCACTCTCCTCGACGAGCGAGGCAAACCAGTCGTTGCCCCAACCCCAAGCGAGCGTCTGCGGAATCTCGTCAACCTACTGATCGCGATCCCGGTCTTCTACCACCTCTGGTTCCTATGGCATTTATGCTGGTTCGTGGTCGCGTTTGTCGTCCTAGCTGTGATCGCAAAGCCGCTATCAAAGATGAGACGACTCGCATTCCTCACAGCGTTCCCTTGGTGTCTCTTGTATCTCGTCCCATTGACCATGTGGACCCAGTCATTCATGGATCTCCGGATGGGGCCGGATACCGCGATTGGTTTGATCCCTGCGCCGCATGTGCTTGGCCATTACGCCGTGTTCTACTTCTTCGGATCGGTGCTCTACTGCACTCTTGGCTCATCACTCCGTGTCGGTTGGTGGGGATTTCCAACACTCATACTCGCAGTCGTGCTCTATCCAGTCGCGCTCTCGCTAGACGAATCGAGTACAACAAAACAAGCTTTCCTAAACCTGTTCGCGTTGGTCCAATCAGCGATGGTTTGGCTGACGATTTATGGCCTCATCGGCTTCTTCGAAATCGCCGCGAACGCAGAGAAGCGATGGATCCGCTTCCTTTCTGATTCATCATATTGGCTCTACCTCGCACACCTGCCACTTATTGTCGTTGTGCAAGTGTGGGTGCTCAACTGGGACGCGCCATCTTGGATGAAGTTCACGGTCGTCACATCGTCAGTCTTTATAGTGCTGATCGTGAGCTACCGATACCTCGTGCGTTATACACCCATCGGGACGATGCTCAACGGCAAGCGACTTCCACCTACGAATGAGCAGTTAGAACCTAAAGAATAAGTTTCACACTTACTCCCTTAAAATCTTTTCCATCTTCCGCCCCTTCGCCAGCTCATCGATCAACTTCTCCATCTGCCGACACTTCTTCGTCAGCGGCGTCCCGATCTCCTCGATCCGATACCCACACACCACCCCCGTGATCAGCTTCGCCTTGGGATTCATCTTCGCACGCTTAAAGAACTCCTTAAAAGTCACCTCCTCATCAATCAAATCCTGAATCTCCTGCGGCTCAAACCCCGTCAACCAACCAATCACCTCATCAAGCTCCTCCTCCGTCCGCCCGTTCTTAATCAGCCGATCCAGATACAGCGGATAGATCTTCCCAAAGACCATCTCCGCAATCCGCTTGTCATGCTCAGGTGTCGTCGTCGCCATCGTTCGTCTCCAGTGTTCGTAGTTTGAGTCAGTATACAAGAAACCCCCGCATCTCAGCAGGGGCTCTCTCTTGGATCAGTCATTCATCTGACTAGGTAAAAACAAGTTCATTCATCGCCGGCGCCCAGCCGCGACGAGTCCACCCAAACCAAGCAACGCGAGCGCACTCGGAGTTGGGACTGGACGATACTCCCAGGTATGGAAGAAGCTCTGGATCGCGGCCCCTGTCGTGGTGACATCGATTGTGTACACCGTTCCAGCGGTCAGATCGATCGGCCCACCTTCCCAAGGGGAAGTCCCGATCATGTCGGCGTCGTTGTCATCGCTGAGCAGATCGCCGTCGTCGAGGAGTTGGAAGGTCGGATTCCCAAGGATGAATCCCTGATCTCCAATCGTGTACGACAAAAGCGTGACATCGGTATCGACACTGAACTCGAAGCTGAGTGTGCTGCCGCCTCCGCCGCCGAAGTGCAAGCCGTGGGTATCGGAGACGAGGAAGCGATCCGCGCCGACGAGGTTGTTGGTCGGCATGAATGCCCAGATCACGCCGTCGCTGCCTGTGAGTGTCATCTCGGAATCGGTGATGAATCCATCCATATTGGAATCGATGGTCATCGGATCGACTCGGAAATCGACCACTTCTGCTGCAGCGGTCATGCTGAGCAGTGCGATGCTCAGTCCAATCGTTGTATTTCGCATGTTGTGTCCCTCCACGAGAGTTCATAGACCTAGCCCTCCCCCCAAAAGAGAGGGTTTTGCTCTCAAATGTAGCACAAGCTCCTATAACGGCCAAGAAAATCACAGGGATTTTCCCTAGTTCTGATTTGAAATCAGTTGGGTATTCTGGTACTCTCGGCTTTGCAGCGCAGAGGGGCAGAGCTGCATTTACCCAATCGTCGTGGATTGGAAACCACAAATCGGGTCTCAGAGAAACCGGAGATCGTTATGCGCACACCAATCATCACCGCCGCTCTTGCCATCCTCGCTTCGTCGGCATCGGCACAGTCCTTCAACATCGAGTGGGGCACCCCTGATACCGCTCCGCCCCCAACCTACGCCGGTGTCGGACTCGCCGGGGTATGGAACACCTTTGACTCGATGCCCAACTTCCAGCAGTTGAATCTTGTTGGACTCGACGGCAATCCGATCAACGCGACGATCATGAACATCGGGTTTGATGTCATCGAATCCCACGACAATCCATCAACCTTCGGAGACAATGAGGCGCTCCTCGATGATTGCTTTACCTCTTTCAATGACCCGATCGATGGGTGTTTGTTTATCTCGAATATGGAGCCGGGGGAGTACACGGTAATCATGTACGCTGTGGCTCCGGATGACGACTCGCTGCTGAGCCGACTGCGGATTGATCAGAATACGGAAGACCCTGAACTTGTTGGGGGTCAATGGGTCGGACAACACATTGACGGCATGTCCTACATGTCACAGACCGCGACGGTCGGTCCCGGCGGCGATCTTGATATGCACTCCGGACTCCCTGGTGCCAATATCCGCTCGGTCCTCAATGGCATGCAGATCATCGCTCATGCTGACCTCTGTCAGCCTGACTTCACGGGAGAGGGTGATCTGAACTTCCTTGATGTGAGTGCATTCCTCAGCGCCTTTGCGAATCAAGACGCGTCCGCGGACTTCACTGGAGAAGGGCAGTTTAACTTCCTCGATGTTTCCGCATTCCTCGCGGCGTTCGCGAAGGGTTGTCCCTGATCAGGATTCCACATCCGGCACCACGATCCGCAACAGATAGTCGTACAGCTTCTGCTTGCGATCATCATCTAATAAACGATAGATCTCGTGCATCGCGTCGCGTCGTTGCTGCGGACTCGCTTCCAAGCGGGTCGCTTTGATGTGCTCGATGATGACCGAACGGATCGCTTCCCGTTGCTCATCTGTCGGTTCAACTGCGGAGTAGATCACCTCCAGCGCATCGCGATAGCGTTTTAGTGAGATGTCGTACGCTTCGACGAGTTCGCGTTGAAAGAGTCGTGCCGCGAGTCGATTTCGTGTTTGGTTGCGGGCGCGATCGTTGATCTTTGTTTCACGATTCCGGAGTGTCCAATTGATCCATGCGTCCCAGTATTCCTCGAGCACGCTGGTGTACATTGTGCGTTGTGCATCGTTGAGCAGCTCGATCAGATGCTGCGAGAGTGGCTCGTGTGTCCCTTGATCGAACTGTTCGTGGAACTGTGATTGGATTTCTCGTGCTCGCTTTTGATTGCCGTCTCTCATCGCGTCGGTGGATTCGCGCATAAGGTCGATCTCGTCGACGAGCAGCAATGACAGCTCGATCGTGCGATCGAGGGCGATCTTTCGTGCGTGTTCGTTGAGCTGCGGATCATCAGTGATCGCTGCGAACGCGGCGATCTCTGGTCGTCCCTCGACTTGTTGGAACTCTCCGGACATGGATTGGTGGACGATGGTGGGGCGCTGCTTGGAGTTGAGGTCGGGGCCTTTGAGTACATCGTCCTGTGCAGTGGTGGGGGACGCGATGGTGGCGATGATCGTGCACAGCAGGAGGTAGAGGGTGGACTGGGTGGGATTCGGAGTGTGCATACACGAGTGTACTCGATTGGGTAATCAATGAGCACAAAAAAACAGACGACCCCGCGATGGGGCCGCCTGTGTACAGAGTGTGTTACTCGATGTTTAGATTACGGGCATCCTGCTGCGAATGCGGCGAGGAATTCGGAAACATCGAGGAAGTTGAGTGAGCCTTCTCCTGTGAAGTCTGCGGCGAGATCTCCTGCACCGAAGAGTGCGAGGAACTCAGAGACATCGAGGAAGTTGAGATCGCCTTCACCTGTGAGGTCTGCAGGGCATGCGTCGTCGACACAGTCGAGCTTGGCGAGCATGACGGCATCAACACCTGCTTCGACGACATCCTGGGTGCCGTTGTCCGATGCTGTGAAGCGGATCTGGAACTGGCTGTTGGAATCGAATCCTGGGATGTCGTTGAGTGCGAACTGCTTCTCGATCCATCCGCCTTCGGTTTCTGGACCGCTTGGTCCGACGGACTCGAGGACTGTCCACGATCCGCCTGCATTGTCGGAGACTTCAACAACGAAGCTGTCATCTTGTGTGGAACCGAGTGTGTTGTCGTACCAGCGAGCGTAGCTGATGATGGTTGCGTCTCCTGATGCGTCCATGACTGGTGATGTCAGGATGGTGGAGCCGTTGTCAACATCATTGTTTGCTTCTGGACCGCCGTTGCCGGTGACATAGCAGAGACCTGAGCCGTCTTGGTCGGCGGCTGGTTCACCGCGTGTTCCAGCGCCTGCAGGAGTTGCACGCTCCCAGCGACCTGCTGAGTTGTTCGCAACATTCCCCGAGACGGTCCAGCCCATGTTGGTCTGGAAGTTGTCTTCGAACTCGACGACTGCAGGACCGAAGGAGGAGAGCGTAGTGAAAGATCCCTCGGCTGGTGCGCCGGCTGGGGAGTTCTGTGTTGCTCCGCCTGTGGTGTCTGCGGTGATGTAGTAATCAACCTGGGTTCCACAGTCGGACCCTGGGAATGCGGCTTCGAACTGATTGCCGGAAACTTGTGACATTGCGACTGGCATGTATCCGGATCCCGTGTTCACCATAAGGGTTGCGGTGGATGGATCCAGCGTTCCTGCGACATTGTCGATGTTGACATTGATCATCGTTCCGCCGTTTGGATCAACCATTTCTGGGAGACCAACAGGGAATGAGATCGAGAGTGCGTTGATCGGCGGGGCGTCCATGTTCTTGGCGCCGAACCCTGCAGCGATCTGGTTGTAGTGTGGGGTGCCGTTGCCGATGTCCGCGTCGTCGTCATCGAGTGTGAGCCAATCGATGGTGATTTGCGGGGTGATCAGGGTTCCGGAGTGGACGAGCACGGAGTTGACGGCGAGGAAGTTGAGGACTTCTTGGTAGTTCGAGATGCCGTCGAGGACCATCTCGTTGCGTGTTTCCCAGACACATCCTGAGAGGAGTCCTGCACACGCGTGTCCGTCGGTCGCACATGGGTACGAGAGTGAGTTTTCGGCATTGCGGAGTGAAGAGCCGCAGGAACCGAAGAACCCGAGTCCGAGGCGGTTGTCGTCAAGGATGATGGTGCTCATGGTGTCACCAAATCCTTCGCCGTACTGACCTTGACCTGAACCACCACGGTTGACGATGTGGTGTCCGTATTCGTGGTGAACGACGGAGGACCATGCAGTGTTGGGGTTGGAGGATCCTGAGAGGCAGAAGTTGATCGACTGCTCACTCGGGCTGTACCACGCGTTGCCTGGGCAGAATCCATCGGTACGGTTGACGGTGACATTCATCTGGAAGTCGGTGCCTGGGTACGAAGGGTTCGCGGCGACGGTCCAGTCGTAGACGCGGTTGGATTCGATGAACGCGTTGACCTGTGCGCGGATGTTTTCTGAGTTGTTCAGTGAGTTGAACTGCAGGTTCGCTGGGCCTGGAGGGGTGACATTCGTTGAAACCGATTGCACTGATCCAAGGAAGTCGATGATCTCGAAGTGTGGACCTTGGAGGTTGGAGTTGATCGAGATGCTTCCTGAACCGCTGTTGGTGAGTACGAAATCGCCGTTCTCATCGGTGACTGCGACGCCGTCAGGTCCGTTGACATACAGATCTGAGATTGGATTCGGGACTTCTGTTTCACAGATGTCGGCGCCTGGTCCTGTAGAGGAGATGCCTTGGACATTGCCTGTGACATCGACGGTGCAGATGAGGCTCTCGGTGTAGAGGATCTCTCCAGTCGCGGCGTCGGTGACGACGAGGTGCTCTTGGAATCCGTCAACGATGACATTTGAGATGTCTGCGAGGACTGGCGCGTGTGGTGCGGCATCGAATCCGGCGTAGACCATACGCTCGGTGGACTGGAGCACGACTGGTTTCTTGTATTGTGCTTGTGCTGCATCGAGGATGCGGGCGTGGTTGATGCGTGTGTTCTTGAGCTGCTGATCAACAGTGAAGTTGGTCAGGTCGTGGAGCTCGGAGGACGCGAGGACGAGGGGGTTGTTTTGTTCGTTGCGTGTGAGGAGGACGAGCTTTGAGCGGAAGACTGGGAGGCCGTCTTTGATTTGCTGGTAGTAGTGTCCGGTGAACTTGTAGGTATCGAAGTCAGGCTCGTATCCGATTTGTTGCGTGTGGCGTGCGTCTTCGAATGGGCCTTCGGCGACGATTTCATCGCGTGCGACGCCCCACATATTGACATGCTGATCGAGGAAG
>WUAJ01000002.1 GCA_009827215.1 Phycisphaeraceae bacterium | reverse complement strand
GTCAAACGCACAGAGATCCTCGGCAAGCGCCGTCACAAGTCCATCGCGCTCCCAAGACAAGTCGGGATGTACCTCTCACGCAAATACACGCGGCATTCCTTGGAAGAAGTCGGCGCCCACTTTGGGGGCCGCGACCACACCACAGTCATGCATGCCGTGCGCACGATCACTTCCAAATCCAAGGATGATGAATCACTCCACAGCGATGTGCTCGCGATCGAGTCACGACTGCGTGTCGGTTCCGGCTCATAAACGCACTTTCAATTGTCACCAACTGTGGGGATAAGCCGTGGATAAGCGCGGAATTGCGCTCCGATGCGCGCTGTCATCTTCACAATTGTCACAGCACCACTCCAAACAGGCTCAGATTGATCGAGCGCTATGTCCAATTGTTGACAGACAACCGACAAGTTCTGTGCGTGTTTATTGAGGTTATAAGTATCTGGCATAGAAAGGTTTAGATACTATTGAAATTGTTTATTCACCATTTAGGCGCTCTAATTACCACCACCACTGAATTCTTATTCAATCGAGGGTGAAGAGAAGAGACTTCCAAGAAGCATTAGTGTCAAGATCGTGTGAGCACTCCACATGAGTGTGGGCAACTGTGGGATAACCCAATGGAGTGATCCATCTGGAATCTGAAGGTATCTTCGATGATCCAGATAGATCAGTCTTGATCGCGTGCGTCCTCTCCAACCGACCTCAGACGCTTGAAGAACGCTTTGAGCACTTCGGACGACTCCTGAGCCATGACGCCTGGGATGATGTCTGAACGATGGTTCAGACGCTCGTCATCGCAGAGGTTGTATAGCGAACGCACGGCTCCCGCTTTGGGATCATCCGCGCCGTAGATCACTCGTCCCACACGCGCGTTAACGATCAATCCAGCACACATCGGACACGGCTCAAGCGTGACCGCAAGGGTGCAGTGATTCAGGCGCCAGTCGTCGATCCATTTGCACGCGTTGAGGATCGCGGTGAACTCTGCGTGTCCTGTGGGGTTCTTGTCGCACTCGCGTGTGTTGGATCCCTCGCCGAGGATGGTGCCGCTGTCTGTTTCGTACACCACCGCTCCGACTGGGACCTCTCCAATCTGCTGCGCTTGATCCGCGAGTTCCAACGCTCGGCGCATCATCTGAAGATCCAGTTCAGTTGGAGTCGATTCAGTCGTGCTCATGTCTGCTGATCTATCTCTCATCTGGAGGCGTGATCGCGTCTCGGTCCTGATCCTCGCGGACATCGCCGATGACTTTCGACAAGGGGAGTACCTTGACAATGAACAGGCCGAGCTCGTACAACGCGTACAGCGGACCCGCGAGCAGGATCATCGAGAGCGGATCCGCAGGCGTCAGGAAAGCGCCAAGGATCGCACAGATCGCGATCGCGTGCTTGCGGAAGCGTCCCATCGCGTATGGATCGAGAATCCCGACCCATCCGAGCATCACCACGACGACCGGCGTCTGGAACGCGATCCCGAACGCGAGTCCCATGTTGAGCACCGTCTTGATGTACTCGCTGATGCGATACTGCTGGATGATCCCGATATCCGTCGTCAGCTGGATCGCGCGGATGATCGGGGATTGATCACTCGGATCGATCCCGATGACGACGCGCTGCTGCATCATCGATTCATTGATCCATGTGCTCCCTAGAGCCGGGGAGACTGGATCCGCTTCGAGTACAGGAATCGTTGGGAGCACGATCCCCTCCGCAAGCGGCGCTGTTGGGACAACATCCTGACCAGAAACCTGAGACGCGTATCCGATAAAGAACGCGAGTATCACAGGCAGGATCACAAAATACAAAAACAGAATACTGAGTACAGTCAGCAGTCCAGAGAACGGGATCAGCAGATGCACCACTCGGCGTTCGTGTTTGTACAGTCCCGGCGAGACAAACTTCCACAAGTGATACAGAATCCAGGGAGATCCCAGAAGCAGCGTCACGACCACAGCGAGATGCACGACTGTCCCGAAGGTTTCGAATGGTCCTGTTGCGAGCAGCGTGGTGCCCTGTCCGCCGTCAAGGAGTTTGCGCCGTGCGGGACGGATCAGGAGATCCAGCAGGAAGCGTCCCGAAGCGAACGCGACGACGAAGATTGGGATGATGCCGATGAGTGCGAAGAAAATCCGCTTCCGCAGGTCCTCGAGGTGATCTCCGAGCGACATCGTGTGCGGATCGTGCTCGATCCTCCCAGGCAGCTGAGAAGCTTGAGAACCGCTGTTTCGAGCCGGAAATCGGGATTGTGATGCGTCGTCGCTCATGAGCCTGCAACTCTAGGGGGCATCTGACCAGTAATACTTATGGGAACTGCACGCATCACAAGCATTTGCGAAGTGCAAATCTGACGAATTGTGCTCCCAATGTTCCCAGATCGTGACAGGAGCACCAAAGCGGCGCATCCGTGTTGTGGACAAGCAGTTGAAGGAATCAAGCCAGACGAATGAGCAGGGGATCCGGGTCTTGAGTGAACGATGGGAACAGACACTGCCGATCGAGCAAGCGATCGAGGGGCACGCCGAGGCGCTGTCCCAGGTCTGGGTCGGCGTGCGCCGATGGGTCGCGGTGATCCTGATGGCGCACAAACCCCGCGAAGCGGATCTGGAGGACTTGCTTCAGATCGTCGCGCTCCAGGTCTGCCGGAAGGTGCACGAGGTGCGTGATCCGGCGCTGTTCAAGCCTTGGCTCAGAACCGTGACGATCAACATCGCTCGCGAGCAGGGACGCAAGGCGACACGCAAACGCGCCGGCATGCTCCGGCTCGTCGGTCGAGGAAAGAACGAATCCGACTCGATCGGATCGATGCAGCTCTCGGAAGACGCGAGACGCGTGCTCGACGCGGCGCTGAGTCTTCCAGAGAAATACAGGGAGCCCGTGCTCATGCGCTGTCAGCAGTCGATGAGTTACAAACAAATTGCTGAGGTGCTCTCGCTCCCAGAAACAACCGTTGAGACGCGCATCGCGCGTGGGAGACGCATGCTCCGAGAAACGCTGGACCTCCAATCCAAGCAGCTCGAAGCACAGCAGAAACAAGACACACGCGCTGTGCGCGTCGGAGGTGCTTGATGGATACGAACAATGACAACACCAACAACCCATCCAGCGAATGGAAGAGCGAGAACTCCGCACATCTTCGTGATCTGTTGATCTCACGCGTGATCGACGGCTCCGCGAGCGCCGAGGACTGGTCCTCGTTCCGTATCCTCGCATCGACCGATGCAGAGGTCTGGAACGACCTGAGCGATGCGCAGCGTGAGCATGAAGCGCTGTGCGAGGTCATGCACGCGGCATCAAGCATCGCTGATGGTGTGGATCTCCCTGGAGGATCGGGATCTCCGATCGTGTTCGAGTCGCGCGTCAACGCCGCGGCTCGTTGGGGTGGTTGGGCCGTCGCCGCCGTCCTGATGCTCGGCTGGTTTACAGGCACCTTCTCGATGAACCAAACAAACAACCCGCTCGGAACCAATCCACAAACAGGGAGCATGGTCCCACTCAATGCGGCAGATCCTGAGCAAGCATTCAATCAGTACCTGCAAGCCGGACAAGCGGACGGCAAGGTGGTAGGGGAGATGCCGGACCATGTGGTGGTCGAGACACGCCCGCTCGTGGATGGGACTGTCGAGGTCATCTATCTGCGTCAGGTCATCGAGCGGAGAGTCCTGAACCAAGCGTTCCGCGAAGCGGTGGACGAGTTCGGAAACCCTGTTGTGGTCCCTGTTGATCTCAAGACCCTCAAGCGAGGCAGCGCGTTCTAAATCGATGAATTTCCTCGTTGCCGTGACGGATTTGTGAATCACGCGCATCAGAGTAAGCGTCCCGAGTCGCACTTGCTTGGGATGAACCAGAACCAGTACTTACCACGGCATATGGCCATCACGGAGGCATCCCAATGAAACGAACACCACTGACCATCGCACTGCTCGCCGGACTCTCGGGACTGGCGATCGCATCGGCAGACGGCTTTGTCGTCGAGAGCGTCGAGCATCCGCACGAAGAGATCGAACACAAAGAGCATTCTGTTTGGGTTCAGAAAGTCTCCGACAACGATCATCTATACGAACTTCGTATGGAAGACGGCGAGTTCATCATCAAACTCGACGGCAAAGAAGTTCCTGAGAATCAACTCAAACACAAAGACAATGTCGTCATCATCCTCTCTGAAGACGGCAAAGTACTCCACGAGTTCAATCTTGATCGCAACCACAATGTGTGGTTCGGCGATGATTCTGGGAACCACTCGATCTTCGTGGCCAAAGACGATCACGGCAATATTCAGCAATGGGTCGGACAAGGCATGGGCAACGCTCAGTTCATCGCTGAGGTCAAAGAGCACCCCAAGGTCATGCTCGGGATCTACACCGATGAGCCGAGCGACTCGCTCCGCGAGCACCTCGGAATTACAGGTGATGCGATCCTCGTCGAGCGCGTCATCAAGGGACTCAGCGCCGACAAAGCCGGGATCAAAGACAAGGACATCATCATCTCCATCAACGGCTCCGACGGTCTCTCCCCATCGGGATTGACTAAGCTGTTGTCCAAGAAAGATCCAGGAGATGAAATCAAAATCGTCTTGCTCCGCAAGGGTGAGAAGATGAAGATTAATACCAAGCTGCTCCCTTACGACGCACAGGCGCTGGGGCATGCTTCAGTTCCACGAGTCGGTGGTACTTGGGTCACGCGTGATGATCAAGGGAAATTCGCATTCCCAGGGAATGCAGAGTTCTTCAGCAAAGAAACACAACGCAAGACGCACGACAAGATCATCGAAGCGCTCCGCGCAGAGGGCATCGAAGAAAGCAAGCTTCGCGAGATCGAAGAGCAGATCCGCGAATCACTCCATGAAAACCTCTGGTCCCGATTCCACGAAGGTGACATGGACGGCATGATCGAGCTGCATGTCCAAGCAGAAGACCAAGCCGAGCTTGCTGAGCGTCGGTTCTTCGCTGAGCAGATGGAGCGGAAAGCCGAGGAAGCGATGCGGAATGCCGAGCGTATGACGATGGAATTCAAGGACGGGCAGCTCCTGCTCAAGCGTCACGCGGAAGGACTTCATAATCACATCAAAGAGCTCGAGCACAAGCTTCACGCCTCGATGCCTGAGATTGAAACAGAGCTTAATGATCGGATGGCGGAGCTTGAAGACCGACTCGAAGAGCTCGAAGGTGCTCTGGAAGAGCGTATGGACAGCTTGACCTCGCTCATGGAGCGTCTCATAGAGCGTTTGGAAGAGGACTAATTTCTTCTGGATCAGGAGCGGAAATTTTTGCAACCCGCTTTTTGCTGATCGGTTGAAAGAGGTGGAGGGACAATCCCAACCATCAACATCGAGCGTCCGTATATAGATGTGAACGCTCACCAACTTGACCACGACGCCGGTTCTGTACTCCAGAACCGTTCCCCGGCGGCTGCGCGACGAGACCCCGTGCAGCCGCCATCTTTTTTTGAACTGTTCGAGCTTCAATCCGACCAACGATGCAATCCAAGCACCGATGGTCCGTCCGATCGGTATGATGTGAGTCAGGATCCGATTCAAGGAGGAACCGATATGTCCGAGAACCACGAAACCAACTCCAGATCAGGCTCCAGATCAGGCGAGGAGATGATCGCACTGGTCCGCGAGAGCTACGACCTGCTCAAATCAGAGATCAGCAAGGTCATCGTCGGACAAGACGAGGTCATCGATCAGATCCTCATGGCGGTCTTCTCCAGAGGACACGCGATGCTCGTCGGCGTTCCAGGACTCGCAAAGACACTCGTTATCTCCACGATCGCGCAAGCGATGGAGCTTGATTTCAATCGCATTCAGTTCACACCTGATCTCATGCCTTCAGACATCACAGGAACCGAAGTGATCGAAGAAGACAAAGCGACGGGACAGCGATCGCTCCGTTTCGTTCCCGGCCCGATCTTCTCGAGCGTGATCCTCGCCGACGAAATCAATAGAACACCTCCAAAGACCCAAGCGGCGCTGCTCGAAGCGATGCAAGAGCGACAAGTCACGGCTGGTGGTCAGCGCCACGCGCTCCCAGATCCGTTCTTCGTGCTCGCGACGCAGAACCCACTCGAGCAAGAAGGGACCTATCCACTCCCTGAAGCACAGCTCGACCGATTCATGTTCCAGATCCTCGTGCGCTATCCGACTGAAGCGGAAGAACTGGAAGTAATCAAACGAAGCGCCACCAAAGGCGAGGATCCAGTGAATGCCGTGGTTGGTCCGGATCGGATTCTTGAAGCGCAGAAGATCATCAAGCACACCCCAGTCCCAGAGCATGTATGTAAATACGCACTACGACTGGTCCGCGCCACGCGCGTCAATGAATCAGACGCATCGGGAATCCCAGACATGGTCCGCGACTATGTGTCGTGGGGAGCCGGTCCTCGCGCCAGCGAAGCGTTGGTCCATGCCGCCAAGGCGCACGCGATGCTTGTTGGGGATGGATTGGTGAGTGTTGAGACGATCCGCGCGATCGCGCATCCAGTGCTGCGTCATCGCATCGTGCTCAACTTCAACGCACAAGCGGATCAGGTTTCGACGGAGGATGTGATCGACAATCTGCTCCAACTCGTCCCAGCGGACGGGCTTGATGACCATTCCCGCGATGCGCTGCGGAGCGTCGTCGGAGGTTCTTGAACGATTCCAAAACAGACCGATTGGTCAGAATTTTGAAGGATCTCGATAGAATTTCACTGCAACTCGGAATCATTCCAATATAGTTGCAGACTTGTAGTCTTGGTGATGACCCAGTAAGGTCAATGGATACCTGGAGGTCCGATTGCTCTCGCAAACCACTGAATACGCATTGCGTGCGACCATCTGTTTGGCATATCGCCCTGATGGTTTGGTGTCCACATCGGAACTCGCGGAGATGACGAAGGTTCCGATGAACTACCTCGCAAAGGTGCTCCAGCTCCTTGCACGCTCGGAAATCGTCACAGGCCGGCGTGGCGTTGGTGGGGGATATCGGCTCTCGCGTCCCGCGAGCGAGGTCAGCATGCTCGATGTGATCAACGCAATTGATCCAATCCAACGCATCAAGTGCTGTCCCCTCGATCTCAAGAACCACACCTCGGCGTTGTGTCCTCTGCACCACAAGCTCGATGAAGCGATCGACATACTCATCAAGCAGTTCTCCGGTGTTTCCATGGCGGATCTGATCAGCGACCTGGGAGGGACGATGCCGCTTTGTGATGAGAAGATGACCGCCGTCGTCGAGCTGACTCTGGGACAGAAAAGCTGATCAGAAGCGAGCATCGCGCTCGTCGGATCGTCCCGACTCGATCTTGCGTGAATACCATCGAAACGATGAGTGACCAAACGACCGAAACCCCGAATACCGTGCAATCCGAATCGCAGGATCTGCACCGCCTTGAGCTCCAGCGCCGCGCCAATCGCGACGACATCGCCGCGCTCGGTCTGCTTCCCTATGGACAGCGGACCGATGATCTGCTCAATCTTGAGCAGGCGCACAGCGCGTACGACGAAGCCGCGGATCAAGCGAACAAAGACGCGAACCAGGCGCGCAAGCAAGCGAAACGCGACAATCCCGATATCAGCGAGAGCGATCTCCCAGAACTGGTCGATGATCGTCCACGCGTCAAAGTCGCGGGACGCGTCGTGCTCGCGCGCGACAACGGCAAACTCGTTTGGCTCAACCTCCGTGATCACTCGCGCGACGCGTTTCAGATCGCGGTGTCCAAGCGTGACTGTGACGAGCAAGGATTCGGACTCGCGAAGAAGCTCGATCTCGGAGACATCGTTATCGCCGAGGGACCACTCACGATGACCAATACCGGAGAGGTCACCTGCTGGGCCGATACGCTCGTCCCGGCGAGCAAGTGTCTCGTCCCTCCTCCAGAAAAACACGCTGGACTCACTGATACGGAGATGCGCTATCGACAGCGCTATCTGGATATGTGGGTCAATCCAGAAACCACACGCGTCTTCATGCTCCGCGGCGAGCTGATGAAAGCGCTCCGCAGCAACCTCGATCGACTCGGATTTGTCGAGGTCGATACGCCTGTGCTCCAGACACAAGCTGGAGGAGCCGCGGCGCGTCCGTTCTTCACGCACATGAATGCGCTGGATATCCCGCTCTCGCTCCGCATCGCGCCGGAGCTGTACCTCAAGCGTCTGCTCGTCGGCGGGATGCCTCGCGTATTCGAGGTCAGCCGAAACTTTCGCAACGAGGGGCTCGACAAGTCGCACAATCCTGAGTTCACGAGTCTCGAGCTCTACCAAGCGTTCGGGAACTACGAAACAATGCGCGAGATCGCTGAGGGTTTGGTGCGTGAGATGGCGCGGACCGCGGCACAAGCGACCGGAAGCAGCGTCGACTCCATGCCGTTTGGTGATCTGAACATCAACTACGAAGCACCGTTCGAGCGTATCACCTACAAAGCACTCTTCAAGAATGCGCTGGGATTCGAGTTCGACGATCTCGATCGTGCTCGCGAAGAAGCAACCAAGCGTGGATTCAAAACCAAGAGCGAAGACGGTACTCCGATCGCGGACATCTTCGTGGTCAACGAACTGTTCGAGGAAGTCGCGGAAGCGACGATCGATCCGAGCAAGCCGACCTTCGTGTTGGATTACCCCGCGGCACTCTCGCCACTCACACGACCCAAAGCGGACACGATGGATGACACGATCCCGCTCGCCGAGCGTTGGGACCTATTCATTGGTGGTATGGAGATCGGTCCAGCGTACACAGAGCTGAACGATCCGGATATCCAAGAGTCGAAGTTCCGCGAGCAACTCGCGGGAGTGGATGACGAGGAATCCACATTCCGCAACTTCGACGAGGACTTCATCAACGCGCTGAAGGTTGGGATGCCTCCAGCGGGAGGTCTCGGACTCGGGATCGATCGTTTGGTGATGCTGCTGAGCAACTCGCGCACGATCCGCGATGTGCTCCCGTTCCCGATGATGCGTCCACGCGCGGATTGATCAACAGCTGTTTCTATGTAGAAACACCCGGCGATGAAAGCCGGGTGTTTTCTGATTCACAGTAGAGGATGTGATTTGGATTAATCGTCGACCGGAACTCCGGCGCCATCAGACTTACCTTCCTTCGCTTTTTCAAGCTCTTCTGTTGTCTGATCAAGTTTCTCTTTATGAGCGGCTTTGGTTTCTTTCGTTTTGATCACGCGACCGTCTTGATAGCGGATCTCGCCTTCGAAGTATCCTTCTTTCTCGCTCATATCGACCTTGCGATCGTGCATGACATTGATCTCTTGGATCGCAGGTGAGATGTCAGGGTTCTTTCGTTGATTGCGCATCGCGGTCAGCAGCTCGATGCCTTCTTCGAGACTCAGAGCGCGGAACGCTTCATCGAGCTTCGCGAGGTGTGCTTGCTGCTCTTCCTTGTTGTCCGCGAGTGGTGCTTGCAAGTCGGCAAGAGCGATTGCTGCGGATGAAGAGAGTTGTGTCTCTTTCACCAGATCGGCGACCTGGAAGGAGAGTTCCGCGAGCATCGCGCGATAGGCTTGGATGGTCTCGTGGATCGAGTCTTGCAGGATGAATCGCATGATCTCGCTGAGTGGTTCTTCGGACTCGAACTGAATCTCAGTCGTGATCCCTTGCTTGTACTCGTTGACGATGTACTCGTTCATTCCTGCTTGCGTACGAGTCAGGATTCCACGGTTGCGGAGTTCTTGCGAGAGCGTCGTGCGACCCACGAGCGGCTTGATCATCTCAGCAACCTCAGACATCTTCTTGATGTCGTTGAGATCCATCGTTTCCAGACGGCCATCAGTCACCATCCAGTAGAGGTCGAGGTTATCGATCACCAGACGCTCAAAGCGAGCGCGTCGCCCGTAGAGCACGGGCATGATCGCGGTCACTGAACGCTGACCAACCGTTGGGTTAGAGCGCAGCGCCAGAATGTCAGGGAGTTCGGTCAGGCGGATGATCTTCCCATTCTCGTCCTTCGCGAGCAGCTTTGGATATGGCGTGCTCGTTGGGAGATTCTCTGTACCGGTCTGGTTCGCACCAGGTGTATGCGTCATCAATGGACGCTTCTCTGGTTGTGCCTGTGGTTGAGTCGATTCAGTTGCTTCGCTTTGTGCTGCACCAGCTTCAGGTTGAGCCGCGGGCTCTTCCTTCTTCGACTCTGTCGGCGGCGGAGCGACCTGCGCCAGTGTGCTCGAGCCGAGCATTCCCATGGACAGACCAGCGATCAACCAGATTTGGCGTGCATTCAACTTCATAGTGGAGATCCTCCCGAATCCTTCAAGCGTTCATGTTTGTTCCTGACGGGTTCACGGCACCTATGCCGCCACACGACCCATCGACCTCACCATCCCTGGCCGAACAACATATATCGGCGTGCATGAGGGGATGCTTCATCCCCAAGTGGGGCTCAACACCCCAAACGCACTGGGGAAGCAATTATGACGCTTGCACGAGAAAAAACCGTCCAAATCTAGGTTTTTCATGCACCTACGCCCATAATTCCCGGACCATCCACCGATCAACACCCCATCAAAGCGGAGCACCTTCATGAGTTCTGAGTCTTCGACCAAACCGATCTCCCCACTCGCTCAACGAATCGCCAACGCTTCGCTCCTGCGTGGAGAGTTCACCCTTCGCTCAGGTCGCACGAGTTCGTATTACCTCGACAAGTACAAGTTCTCCACCAAGCCGGAGATCCTCGAAGAACTCGGACCCCTGTTTGGTCAGGTCATCTCCCAGATCGAGCAAACCCACGGCTCAGTCACACGCCTCGCTGGCGCCGAACTCGGAGGGATCCCGCTTGTGACCATCGCATCGATGAATACCAAGAAACCCGCGATCTTCGTCCGCAACGCGAAGAAAGACTACGGCACAGCGAAGCAGGTCGAAGGGGAAGTCAACGAGGGCGATGTTGTGATCTTCGTCGAAGATGTCGCGACGACCGGAGGTCAGGCACTCGAAGCTGTGGAAGTGCTCAAGTCGCTGGGTGCGAAAGTCCCCGCGATCATCAGCGTGATCGATCGACAAGAGGGCGCACGCGAGAACATCGAGGGCGCGGGAGTCGAGTTCCATGCGCTGTTCACCAAGCAGGATCTGGGCGTCGACGAGTAAGTTGAGGATAGATCCGATCCGGATCAGTCGCGATTCGCGAGTTCTTCT
Organism: Phycisphaeraceae bacterium; assembly: GCA_009827215.1. Classification (GTDB taxonomy): domain Bacteria; phylum Planctomycetota; class Phycisphaerae; order Phycisphaerales; family UBA1924; genus UBA1924. The sequence goes on along the minus strand of WUAJ01000002.1, from coordinate 31,199 downwards.
TCCATCTTCCGCGCTTCTTCCGCTTGCACCTCGTAGCGCTCGCGATTGGTGCGATGATCCATCAGGAAGTGCACACGCTCGCACAGTTCTTTCCCGGCGACGGACATCAGCGCCTTGCGTGCTTGTCCCATGTGTGTCCGGCGCGAGACATGACAGAGCACCATGTGCTCGCACTGCGCGACTTTGAGCCATTCCGCGATGTCGTTGACATGCATGTGCATCCCGACCTTCGCGCGTTTGGTGTGATCGGGTTCAAAGAAGGTGCACTCGCTGATGATGATCTGCGCGTTCATCACCTCTGGAGTCAGCAGGTGCGCCCCTGGGAGCGTGTCCCCTGTGTAGGCAACGAGCGGGACCTCGAAGTGGTTGACGATCTCCTCGCCGCGCTGTCGCAGTTCTTTGATCTTCTCTTGAGGGAGTCCCGCGAGCTCTGGTTTGAGCTTTGTGCGTTTCTCGATGATCGAGTACCCCATGCTCGGACAGGTGTGTTCTGTGTGGAACGGACGCAGCACGATGTTGTTCTTGATCTCGAAATCTTCACCTTCTTCAATCGCGATGAGTTCGTAGGGGGTCTGCTGCCGTTCGAGCTTGTGGAAGCCGTTCATCATCTCGCGGACATCGTCCTCGATGCGCTTGTCACAGATAATCGTCCCCGGCCCCATCCCCTGGAAGTTGCGCTGCGAGCACCAGTAGGCGAGACCACCGATGTGGTCCATGTGCCCGTGCGAGAGTACGCAGTACTTCGGAGCAAGATGCGCGCGGAACGCTTTGCCCATATCGAAGCAGACATCCATCTCAGGGATCGAGATCGCCGTCGCTTCACCCGCGACGGAATACCCCTGCACGCGAAATGGCGGCAGGTACAAGAAACCTAAAGAACTCTCACGGGGCGGCGGGTGCGGGATCATGCCGAAACTCTCCTCAATCCCATGCGTTGGCACAGGGGGAAACAGGGTGTCAATCGCCCGAAACCTCCGAACGATACGAGAGTTTAGGCGGGCTCTCCGATCTTTGAACCATGCTCCTTGCCGCATTCAGGGCAGATAGGCGAGGTGAGCCCTTCGATTTCGTAGGCGCAATGTACACAGAGCATGTGTTCTCGTCTGTATGAGCTTGAACTCATCTTCTCAGCAGAAACCACATACGAGATCATCCAAGTGACCAATGCTGGCAGTCCCAAGTAAGAGGCGAGCCCTGCGCCGCATTTGATCATCTGAGCAGAATCAAATATGACCGTTGCGGGTTCACCAGGGCGATAGGGTGCGTACACAGGATGGGCCTTCGCATATGCAAGACATGCTTCGTATACGCGCTGGAGTTCTTTTTCCGAATGCTCTCCTAAGTCATATATCCGGACATCTGATTGAGATTCCATGAAACTGCATGTGTAGTAGAAAGTGAAACCGTTCTTGACAGGCCCTCGGGTTCTCTTTGGTCTAGCGTACAAGTTGATTCCTGAGAACCATGCGTCTGAGTCATGTTCAAGGGAATACTCATCCTCATTTTGTACGATGTACTCACCGTCTTCGATTTCTACGAAAAAATAAGCTGGGAACCCGATGTCATAACATCTTCGGACATTCTGAGCGTCAACCAAATACCCCAGTACGATCACTGTGGCGAAAATATACATTCCGATGAGCAATCCGCGATGCATTCCATCGGAGAGATACGCATCAATCTCTCACTCAGATCCATCGCATACCATCACCCCATGACCGAAACCCCTTCAAACCAAGCTCCAGAGTCATTACAAGACTCCAACCAATCATTCGGCGCGATCGTCTCCCGTCTCGGTCCCGCCGCGGTCCTCGGATTCCTCTGGGCCGCGATGCCCGCGATTGCTGGGTTCCTCCTGCTCGCCAACATGTCCAAAGCGTCCGACATCCTCCTCCAGCGCAACCAAGAGGGCGGCGGATCACTCGCGATCGGTCTCGCGATGTACATCGGGATCTTCATCATCACCGCAGGCGTCGGATTCCTCCCGACCTACTCCCAAGCGATCCTCGCGGGATTCGCGTTTGGGATCGGATTCGGATTCCCCGCCGCACTCGCGGGATTCACCGGCGCGTCGATCATTGGATACTGCATCGCGCTGCTCATCGCTCGCAAACGCGTCGAGAAAGAACTCCATCGTCACCCCAAAGCACAGATCGTCCGCGACGCGTTTATCAAGCACGGCTTCTGGCGCGCTACAGGCATCCTCATGCTCCTGCGCGTCTCGCCCGCGTCTCCATTCTCGCTCATGAACGGCTTCATGGCCGTGTCGGGAGTGAAACTCGTCCCCTATGTCATCGCGACCATCGTGGGGATGGCGCCGCGAACCTTCGCGGCCGTCTGGATCGGATCGCAGATCGAGAGCTGGGACGAGTACGACAAACCCAAATGGCTCGTTATCGCTGGCATCGTTCTGATGATCGGCGTGCTTCTGCTCTTGGGAAACATGGCGAACAAAGCGATCGAAAGAGCGATGGGGCCAAGCGATTCAGCGGATCCCGCTTCTGAGAGCCACGACGAAGAACCATCCACAAACGACTGAGAAACCTCATCTTGAGGGGTCTACCATCCCCCGATGACCGTCGTTGATACACAGTCTCAATTAGAGAAAGAGCGGATCGCTCCCGCGCCGGATCGACCTGTCGCGATCGATCTGCATGTGCTTCCGAGTGAAGACAGCGGGTGCGACGAGGGGTGTCGTTGCGAGGGGTGCAGTGGTCCGAGTTCTTTCGCGAGTGCCGCGGCGTGCGCGATGGTCGGCGCTTCAACCAGATCCGATCAACCCAAACCTCTCCGATCTCGCCTGATCATGCAGGGTTTCTACTGGAGCATCACGCTCATCGCGGCGGTGATCTCGATGCCGACACTGATCGAGATCATGCCGATCGCTTGGCGCGAATGGATCAGCGCGCAGCTTCTCTCGCCGCAGCGCGCACCATTCATTGCCGCAGCACTCGCGACGATCTTCGCGATCGGATTCGTCCACAAGATGGGACGCGATCGACTCAAAGGCGGCTGCGCCATGCTCCGCAGACTCGGTCCCGCGATGATCCTCGGCGTTGCGTGGGCAACGCTACCAAGCTTCGCGGGTGTCATGCTCGTACTCAATATGGAACCCATCAGCGCCGCACTCGTCGGAAGCGCGGGATCAACCACACAACTGATTCTTGGACTCAGCATCTACACCGCCGCGTTCATCATCCTCGCCGGACTCGGATGCCTCCCGACAGTCTCACAAGCGATCCTTGCGGGATACACCTTTGGGGTCGCGTTTGGTCTCCCTGCGGCGCTCATCGGATTTGGTGGCGCGTCATTGATCGGTTACGAACTCGTGCGCCGCGTCGCTCGTCATCGCGTCGAGCATGAACTCAACAAATCTCCGCGTGCCGTGATGGTACGCGATGCATTACTGACTGCGAGTCCCAAGCGTGCCGTGCTGATCGTCTCGCTCCTGCGTGCATCTCCAAGCGCTCCGTTCGCGCTCACCAACCTCTTCCTTGGATGCCTGGGAGTCTCTCGTGGGGTCTTCGTGCTCGGCACTGTCATCGGGATGACCCCACGCACACTCGCGGCGGTTCTCATTGGTGTGTCCTTCACTGGATGGAACGGCGGATTCGACCAACCACGCTGGGTGATTGTCGCTGGAATCGTCGCGACCATCATGGCGCTGATCGTCATCTCCAAGGTCGCGGCTTCGGCGCTGCTCAAAGTATCAAACGCCAACGATCAATCTGCTCAAGCGATCCCGCAGGCGGTCAGCTGAGGATCGGATCTTTCAAGAGCGAAATAAACACGATCATGAAACCGACCAAGCTCGCGTTGTGGATGAAGTGCGCCGTGATCGGCGCGATGAGTGATCCGCGCCACTGACGCATAATAGCGAACATGAATCCCAGCGCGATCAGCGGCGCAACCATCAACGGCCCGTACGAGTGCATGTACGCGAACAAGATCGCCGTCAGGAAAGCCGCGAGCACCCAGTGCAAACGACCGCACATGTGACGATGTAACGCGCCGCGGAAGATCAGTTCTTCTGTGAGCGGCGCCCAGACCGTCGCGAGCGTAAAGACCAAGAAAATCGCGATCGGACTTGAGTCACTAAGCAGCTTGAAGACAGGATTCTCAACCAACTCAGGAGGTTGTCCTTGTGCTTGCGCCATCATGCCCTGCGCGATTACAATCAACAGCGTGATCACGATACCGATCAAGAATACCGGGATGCTCGCGAGGTACGCGATAAATCCGCAGCCGATTTCTTTAAAGAGTCCTTCGCCGCGATGGAATCCGATCGCATCCTTCCAATCGTGCACCTTCATCCCACGCACAATCGCCCATAATGGCACCAGTAGCAGCACCCACTGGAGCGGGAGCGCCAATGCTCCGAGCGCCGGATTGAACTTTGTGCTGACCACAAACAAACCGATCGAGAGCACCGCGAATCCCGCGACGAACAAGCCATAGGTTTCGAGAAATACCGATCCACCAGGCGCCGGAGATTGGAATCGGAACTTCATCTTCCCGACGGAGAACTGCACGACCCCAAAGATCAGCAGCACAAACCCTGCGATCGTTGCGAGCACCACAACCATCATCGCAAAGAACAACAGCAGCGCAATCCCCACAAATCCATTCACAATCGGCTCGCGCATCGGATCGTTGTCATCGAGTCCATACGCGAGCGCCGCTTGTCCGAGCACACCATAACGAGCGATGAGCTGATCACGCATCGGATCATCAATCGAGTCCGGGCCATTGGTATAGATCGATTGAAGCGCGTCGAGCTCCTCGAACACAATGCCGTAGCGTGAGATCTCAGTCTTTCCAGCATCATCAAGTTCTTCGAGCACGAACCCATCACCTTCGATGATCTCCGCGTTCTCGGCGCCCTCAATGTCATCGAGCCTGCTCGCGAGTTCCAGCCGTGCGGATTCGATCCGATTCAGCGCCGCGTCCGCGTCCTCGAACTCACCACTCATGATGATCGTGCGGACTTGATCTTCAGGCGTGTACGCGGCGACAAACTGCGACATGATGCTCGCTTCATTGCCCGCGAGCATTGTCCGACCTCGGATGAACATCCGAGCCGCGAGATCGACCTGTCCGAATCGTCCAGGCGCTGAGGCTTCTGCAGAGATCACCATCTCAGGCATGTCCTCACCGATCACTGCGTAATGGGTCGATTCTGGGAGGTTCTGCCAGAAGATCGTTCCCGCCGCGACGATGATCGCGAAGACGAGCGCGATCAACCCCGACATCGGCGTGCCGGGATCAGTCATCCGCTGATCCTGCGTGGGAGCATGATCGGATTTTGATTGGTGTTCTATCGCTTCGCTCTGCGGCGTTTGGTTCGCATCATCCATGCCTATTCATCGGGCAATTTGCTCCATTGCATGCTCTGTTTGAGCCATGAATTTGACCCGATCCATTTCAACGCCTAATTTCTGTGTTCCCAGCGGCTTGCCCGCTGAGCATATTTCACAAACCTGCGGCTCGCTCAAACGATCCGCCCGCCCTGCCCGGTAGGCAGCGTACCAAGCACCCCCCTCAGCGGATTCGGGCTGCATCGTTCATCGTCTCGATTGAACATGTCCAGATCCAACGAGTCATCAAGGTTAGGAGATCCCCATGGGAAGCAAACCAACACGCCACCACCTCCGCCGCGAGACTTACATGGCTAAGAACGGCGAAGTCGCGAAGCAATGGCGCATCGTTGACGCAACAGACCAATCGCTCGGCCGTCTCGCATCGGACATCGCGACCGTCCTCATGGGCAAGCACCGTCCAGAGTACACCCCGCATGTCGACTGTGGTGATTTCGTCATTGTCGTCAATGCCGGCAAGGTCGGACTCTCAGGAAACAAAGCCGATCAGAGCATGCGCCTGACCTACTCCGGATACCCCGGCGGTCAGAAAGCAGAAACCCTCGGCAACCTCCGCGAACGCCGCTCGGACATCCTCGTCTCCGAAGCTGTCCGCCGCATGCTCCCCAAGAACCGTCTCGGACGCCAGATGCTCAAGAAGCTCAAGGTCTACGACGGCGCCGAGCACCCACACGCAGGCGTGAATCCGATCGCGCTCTAACGAACCACCAAACCGTCCAAAGCGGTCTTGGGTGTACCAAGATGCGTGGATGCGGACGGATACGAAAAGGATAGTGAACACATGGCTGGATACGAAACCACCATCACCAACCCAGACCTCGCCGGCGAGACCGTCGCCGACACCGGACCTGTCGAAACCCAAGAACGCGTCCTCCCAGACCCGAAGCCCGCTGACAAGCACGGCTGGTGGTGGGGAACCGGACGCCGCAAGCGCGCCGTCGCTCGCGTCCGCTTCCGTCCCGCACAAGACGCAGGCAAGGGCGAAGTCAAAATCCAGATCAACAACAAGAAGTTCAAAACCGTCGACGAGTACTTCTCCGAGATGCGTGATCGCGCCGACGCCGTTGCTCCGCTCAAGCTGACCGACACCGAAGGCAAGCTCGACGTCTTCGTCCGCTGCCACGGCGGCGGATACATGGGACAAGCACAAGCCGTCCGCCTCGGAATCGCTCGTGCACTCGTCGGATACGATCCGAACTTCGAGCCCGCTCTCCGCGACGCTGGATACCTCACCCGCGACGCTCGTAAGGTCGAACGCAAGAAGTACGGCCAGCCTGGTGCTCGCCGCCGCTTCCAGTTCTCCAAGCGTTAATCCGCGAACTCAAATATTCGATCCGAATATCAACAGCAGCCCGGCAAACACGGGCTGTTTTTCTATGATGGTTCTGTGAGCAAGCACCGCACATCCCGACCCCAAAGCGGATCACGCGACCGATTCGTGATCACGATCGTGTGCGCCATGATCGCTGTGGTCCTGCTTTGCGTGCTGACGCTCATCCAGCTCAGCAAACTCAACAACACCCCAAACTGGTGGTCGCAGCTCGACAACAACCCCAACATCACCGAGCAATCCGGCATCGAGCTTGAGAACCGGATCACCAGCGCGCTGACGCGCGTGCGACCAGTCGGCGAAGAAGACTGGACCGCCGCGATCGATCAAGATCACCTCAACGCTTGGCTCGCACACCGCTTGCGTGAAACGCTCGAGTCCTTCCAGAACGACGCCGCGGATTCCATCGGAGAGGTCCGCATCGACATCGACCAATCCGGATTAACCATCGGCACCAAGCTCAACCACGACAGAGGATCCACGATCGTCTGGGCCGTCATCGAGCCGGGCACCGATGGCCAGGGGCGATTCACCATCAACACCAAACGCGCCTTCGCCGGGACTTCGCGCATCCCAACAACGCTCGCGTCCAGATACCTCACAAGCGATCGACTCGGCAAAGCTCGCGTCGATCTCGGCGATGGACGCGTCGTCAACATCCGCGCGATCCGCACCGGAGATCATCGACTCGAACTGGCGCTGAGCACACAGATCAGCGAGTAAGTATCACTTCTTCCACTTCTCGACCATCTTGCGAGCACTCGGAGTCTGGATCGTGCGGATCGTGTCCGCGTTCGCCGCGAATGCTTGCTTGAACGACTCGTCCTTGCGGAGCACGTGATCGATCGATTCAACAATCGATTGCGTCCCGACCTTCAGCGACCTCGATCGCATGATCGTCGCGACCAGAGCCGCTCCCAGCACCAACGGCGCTTGTATCGGCGCCGGAACATACGGCGAGATCGAGTCCGCTGCGATCGTGAGCGGATCACTCGGATTGCTTGCGCTCTCGATAACCTGATCCGCGTGCACAATCGCCGCATCAACGATCGCGAGCTTCGCGTGCACCTGCGCCATCAGACTCTCGATCCCGATCCGCTGATCCGATCCATCCGGAAACGACTCGCGCATCAACTCCAGCTCATCGATCTGCGAATGCAGATCCGCTCGAATCTCGCTCGCCTGTTCGCGCATCGTGCTCAGCCGATCGATGGACTGACCCACTGGAGCGCACGCGCCGATCTGCACGCACATCAGACACACAACAACCACACACACCACTCGTTTGAACATCACACATCTCCCACGCTCAACTCAACGCGCACAAGGCGGAGCGTTCGCACTCGCGCGCTGCGGGATCAGAAAGAGTGGGGGAGTCAATTGTATCAGCACAGATCAACATTTAGAGTGCTAGGAATTCGTCGTCATCAAGAAAGGCGCACAGATCGTGTCACTTCTGCTGATCGATCGCGCGGACAAGCTCGTGCGCGAGTGAATGACCGGATTTGTGCGCACGGATCGTGCCCATCGCAGGCTTTCCAAGCAGCGCTACATCCCCAATCAGATCGAGCAGCTTGTGATACGCGCACTCGTGCTCATGGCGAAGCGCATTATCGATCGGTCCATTCGCATCGAGCACCAGCAGTTCCTTAGGAGTGAATCGTGTGAACAATCCCGCTTGATGCATCATGTCAGCCTCGTGCTTAAGACTGAATGTCCGCGCCGGGGCGATGAGCTGCTCGTAGCTTGATCGCTCGCCGTCCCATTGCACTGTTGCTGCTGCAACTGGTGAATCCTCGCCGTAGTCGAGCGTGTACTCATACAACAGTTGGTCTGATGGAGCTGCTTCGATCCACGCATCTCCGCGCTCCACACGAATAGTGTCCTTGATCACGATCGGATCAACTTGGTGTTCCTGCTCTTGTATTCCAACGGAGTGGATTGCATCGACAAACGCTTGCGCCGAGCCATCCATGATCGGGAGTTCGCGTGCACTCATCTCAATCCGCGCGTTGTTGATACCCAGCCCCCTCAGTGCCGAGAGCACATGCTCGACAGTCCACACGATTGAGTCACCGGATCCGACAGCACTACATCGGGGCGGTAGCTGCGCAAACACAGCATGCACAGGCTCGCTATTGATCGACGACGCACAGACTGGAACTGATTTGCCGTTAAACTCGAACGAGATCCCATGATGAGTCTCAGCAGGACACAGCACACAACGAGCATCCTCGCCGCTGAATAAGCCGATTCCTTCGATGATCGTTTGTGATTGGAGTGTGCGTTGTAGCATTAGGAGCTTGAAGAATCAGATTGGTCTGCTTCGAGCTTATTGAGTCGCTTCTCGACAGATCGCACGAATGATCCGAGCTCTCGCGCGGCGCCGTAGTTCTGCATCGCTTGACGCGCCGGCATTGCGGGAACTCCGGCATAAGTCTCGCCATCGGGAACCTCGTCCAAGACAACCGAGCTCCCAGCGACGCGCGTGTCGTTTCCGATGCGTGCGTGATCGTTGATGACGACAGTGCCGCCGACCATCGCGTTTTCGCCAACGCTTGCCGAGCCACCAAGGGTTGTTCGCCCGCAGATGAGCGCATCGGATCCGACGACACAGTTGTGCGCGATGTGCACTTGGTTATCGATTTTGGTGCGATCCCCAACAGTCGTGGCGCCGAACTTCGCGCGATCAATGGTCACGCATGCGCCGAGCTCGACATCGTCGCCGATCTTGACAGTCCCGATCTGAGGGACCTTGATCGCTTTGCGATTCTTCGTCGGTGGTAGGTATCCGAACCCATCACTGCCGAGCACGCTGTTGGCGCCGATGATGCATCGTGCACCAATAACGCAACGATCTTCGATCACCACACCGGGATCAAGAATCGTGTCTTTGCCGATCTGGACATCGACTCCGATCGTGATGTTTGCCATGAGCACTGTGCCGGGACCAACAGTTGATCCAGCGCCGATCACACAACACGGCCCGATCGCGGCGGATGGATCAATAGATGCCGACTCATCGATCACCGCCGTCGGATGCACACCCGCTTTGGGGCGCTCACGACCCGGATTCATCGCGTCAAGGATACGAACGAGCGCCTCGTCCGCATCGGGAACAATGATCAGCGCTCTACTCTCAAGATCGTGATCCGGGACCTCGATTCCCTCACTGACTAAGGCACAGCCGCAGTTGGAATCCGCCCACAGTTTCGCGTAGTTTTTGGATCGGATGAAAGTCAGCGTGCTTGCGCCACCGCTTTCGATTGATCCAAGATCATCGAGCGCGACATCCGAGTTTCCGACGAGCTTCGCATCGAGCAATCCCGCGAGCATCCCAGAGCTGATGGGCAGATCCAGACCACTCGCCCCCGATCGCTCAGAAGCTGGCTGCACAGAATCAGTCTCGGATGAGGTCATGATGCTCATTATACAAAGTTCTGCTTTCCGTGTGATCCACAGCTCACGGGGCGCTGAACTCGTTGTTCATCAGTGTGATGACTTGCTGCGTGATGTCGATCGAATCGTGACGATAGACCACACTCTTGGTGATGATCGCGCGATACACATCCGGATCCGGAGCGTTCTCAGGGAGCGGGAACTCAGAATCGTCCATGAGCACAATGTCGTATCCCTCACGCTCGGCAATGCTGGTGATCGCGGCTTCAACCTTGCCGTAGAGACCAGCCATCACATTACCCATATCGATCGAGACGATCTGGGACAGCGCTTCGCGACGCGCCTTCGCGACCGCTTGCTTCTCGAGGTACTCACGGAGCTTCTCGCGATGCTCGTCGGTCCCCTTGGTCAGCATCTGGACATCCGCTTCCAACACCTTGATCTCTTCAACGACCTCATTGAGCTGCGCCTGACGAGCATCCATACGCTCGTTGAGCTGATTCTCCAGCACCTCGCGTTCGTTGAGTCCCGCGATGATGTCCACGATGTCAACGACCGCGATCGCTGTAGGCTGTGCGGGAGGACGCGAAGCAGTGGCTCCAGCGCGGACAGCGAACACCGCGCTGAGCAGCATCGCGATTCCTGCGATCGTGAAAAAAGCTTTCTGTGTCTTGTGCATCTGGTGCAATCTCCTAATCAGAAACAGTTCGTCCCGCAATCATATACCGCGCGACAGAACAAAGGTTGACCACAAAAAATCAGTGATTTTAGTTAAAGGGCAGGTCCACCGAGAAGGTAAACAGCCGCTCTTTGTCGCCGTCTTCCTTCACGACCGGGAAACCGAAGTCAAACGCGAGCGGTGCCGGAGATAACGCAGGCATGAAAATACGGAACCCGAAACCCACCGCAACGCGGTAATCGTCGAATCCTGGATCAAAGGTCACCGTACCTGAATCAACAAACGCGACAAGGGACAAGAAGTCCTCATAGATCGGCTGCTGAATCTCAGCGCCAAAGAAGAACTGATAGGTACCACCAACAGGATCGTCCGAAGGCAATCCATTATCGTTGCGGATGCCCTTTGGTGAGATCGTACGGAACTCAAATCCACGGAACTGCTGTCCGCCGGAGTAGTAGCGCTCATAAGTCGGCGTATCGTCGCGGCCTTGCGGTATATACCCAACCTGCGTGCTGAGTTTCAGGATCGTTGATCGTCCCAGATAGTCCTCACGGATCGGGATGAAGGTGTTGTGCCTCAAGTTGATCGGCGTGAACTGATAGTCACCCACAACCTGTTCAACACTGATCGAACTGCGTGAACCCTTGGTGGGTCGAGTGCGCGAATCGAGCGTGGTCCGCGAGAGTGAAGCCGAGAGACCAACGAGCGTTGTCGGCATCGCATCGCGGAACACATCAACAGGACGCGCCGGATCAATGTCGCTCAGCTCGATCTCGTTGTATCGGAAGTTCAGGTTACCGATCCATCGAGTCCCGAATCGGCGCCCTAATCCGAGCGTGCCGCCGTAGCGTTCTTCATCGAACTCATCAAAGTCACGCTTCCGGAAGAACGCGCTTACCGAACCTGAGTAGTTCGATTCAAGCAGATACGGCTCTGAAAGCGAGATCCGATAGGTTTGAACCTCGTTACCAGGGAGCGCCTCGATCTGGAAAGTTTGACCTCCGCCACGGAACGCTCTTCCTGAGATGAACTCACCAAACGAGTCAGGAGTGTCGCTCAGATCAAAGTTCCGTTGCGTGATCGCGATGCGACCGATTACGCCGGAGTCCGAGGACACCGCACCACCAAGATCGAAACTCCCTGTATTGGTTTCTTCGATCTCGATCAGCACATCTCGAAATGTTGTGTTATCCGGAGGCGACAGCGTCAGCGTGATCGGATCAGTCTGCTCTTGCTCGATTCCGTCCGCGCTCTCGCTCGGCTGTTGCTCTCGTCGTGCTCTGGGGACAAACTCGTCGTCCCAGACTTCCGCGAAGAACTCCACACCAGATTCCTGAGGCGTCACCTTGGCGCCAGAACGCTCATTGAACAATCGCAGCAGACGCAAACGAGTCTTGCTCCGCTCCATCGCATTGGAGTCCAGCGGACGCGTGGGTTTGAGTTCGATCTGCCGGCGGATGACCTCTTGTCTTGTCAGGTCATTCCCCTGGATAATCACTTCACCGACACGCGAACGACTCCCCTCCGAGATCGCGACAACGAGGTCCACCAAAGGCTCGTTCTCGTCGCGACGCTCCAAACGCTCAGCGACCGCGTCGATGTACCCCATCTGCCCGTACGCTTCGCGGATCGTTTTTAAAGATTCATCGAGATCACGCACTGAGTACACATCACCCGGCTTGATCGACATCAATCCCGCGATCTGCTCACGCGTAAACACCTGATCCGCCCCGTCGGGACTCACAATGTCCACTTGGACCTCACGCATCGTGTACAACGGACCCTCTTCGATCAGGTAGGTCACGATCGCTTCGCGACCATTGGGAGCAGGCTGGATCAGACGATCCGCTCGCACATCCAGATACCCACGATCACGATAGAACTCGATCAAGTTCGCGATATCCACATCCAGCACCGAGTCATCGAGCTGACCACGCCGGAAGATGTTCGCTTGTTTGGTGTCCACTTCGCGTCGGAGCTTTTTGTTCTCAAACGCTTCATTCCCAGAGAAACGGATCGCTGTGACCTTGAGCCGATTCCCTTCAAGCACGCGGAAGATGACCAAACCGGTATCCGCGAGCTCCTCCTCATCGAGATTCACACGAACGAAGTAGTAGCCCTTGGCGCGATACAACTCCTCGACGCGACGCGCCGATCGATCGATCTGGAATCGATCGATCGGTGTCCCAGGGATGACATCGATCACGCTGCGGATCTCCGCGTCGCTGATTTCCGTGTTCCCAGTCACCTGGACATCGATCACCTGCATCCGCTCGAGCAGATCAAACGCGAGCTCGACTTCCCCATTCTCAGTCAGCCCTGCATAGATCTCGACGCGCTGGAACAGTCCCAATCGATTGAGTTGACGCACATCATCGCGGACAACCTGCGCATCGAAGATCCCGCCGGATTTGGACACAAGCACATTGAGCGCCTGCTGATACGCTTCAGGACTCAACGGAGTCCGCGTACCTTCCGCAGTGATTGATCCGCGCACGAGCACCGCCGCGATTGGTCGATTCTCGTAGACTTCCGCATCGGAGATCGTCCCGGCATCCTGCGCCGTCGCAACAGTGGGGGTCATCGAGAGCACGCCGCCCGCGATCATCACCACCATCGCACACCGCTTGAGCGCTCTGCATGAGCACCAACGCGACAGATTCAGGATGGGGAGGGATTCAATGGTCATTGTCGATGTGGACGATACACCGCTGACTCGCTCTGCACCACCCGAAACTTGCTTGGAAAACGGATCCGTGCCCTGTCCAAGGCGAGTTTGCCCCATATCCTCTGCCCGGCCGCAAGGATGCGACCAATCATCCGTACCTCAGAGAATGAGCAACCCCATTGATGATGCGTGAATCTGTTTCTCATCCACAACACAAGCTCTTCTGGGGCGCGCTGCTCAGCGTGGGGACGCTCACTGTTCTCACAGGAATCGGTATCCTCATCGCGCTGATGAATCCTGAGACGATCCGCACAGCTCCAACCATCGCGCTCGTATGCGTGCTGATCTTGCTCTGTGTCCCGGCCCCTGTCCTGCTGCTCGAACGCAGCGACCGCAAAGCCGCCCGACGCCGTGCGCACGCGATCCCGCAAGAACCCGCTCAGCGCGAGTCCGTATTCCATTCCTCGCATCACAGTGCACACCAGAGCACAGAATCAGCGCAGCGTCACCATCGCACGCTCCAAGAGCGTCCGAGCACGCGATCGACTGAATACTCCAAATCAGCTTCGTAGTTCAGATCAGTTTCAGCCGAGAGTTAACTCAGATTCACCGGCATTACGACATACACGAAGTCGTTCCCAGCCTTGAACAATCCAGGCTTGTTCCCAGACTTGAGCTCGATCATGACCTCGTTGTCGTGGATCACCTTGAGCGCATCGGTGATAAACGCCGGATTGAATCCGATCTCGATATCATCACCCTCATAGGCGTCCAGACCCACATTGATCGTCGCTTCACCCATCTCCGGAGCACGGGACGAGAGTTCCAGCGATTTCTCACCGCCGTTGAACGCAAGACGCACGCCGCGTGATTCTTCGTTGGTCAGCAGCGCTGCACGCTTGACCGCTGAGTTGAGCACATCGCGATTGAAGGTCACCTTGATGTCCTGATCCTTCGGGATCACATCCTCATACGGCGGGAAGGTCCCCTCGACAAGATTTGTCGAGAGTGTCGCACGAGCGTCCGTCGGATCATCACCAAACGCGATGACCGCTTGATTGTCCGTCACGGCGATGTGGACCGCTTCGTTCTCATCTGCGACCATCTTCTGGATCATCGAGAGCGCTTTGGAAGGGAGGATGCACTGCGCCGATTCACCCTTGGAATCGATCGAAGCGCCACTCTTCGCGAGCCGGCGTCCGTCAGTCGCGATCAGATCGAGCTTCTTGCCCTCACGAACCAGCAGCACGCCGTTGATCGCGTATCGCGAGTTCTCGCGAGCCGCCGCGAAGAGCGTGCGAGCAATGAGCATGTCGAGCGTCCCGGCATCGAGCGAGAAGATCGATTTCGCCGGCGCTGTCGCCGATGATCCTTCCGAAACCCCTTTGAAGTCAGCGAGTTGCGGGAAATCCTTGGAGTCAAAGCCGTGGAGCTGGAAGTGTGCATCCGCGCCGCGGATGTGCGTGGTCTCTCCAGATGACTCGATCGTCAGCGTTGGTTCATTGTCCTCCGCCGAGACGATCTGGCGCAGCTTGTCCGCAGGGACGAGAGCCGTGCCTTCCTGCTCAACCTCAACGCGTCCGATCCGCACAGAGAGCGCGATTTCCGCGTCTGTGCCAGAAAGAACCAGCTCCGCGCCTTGCGCGTCGTTGGTCGCCGTGAGCTTGATACAGGTCAACTGCGGGCGAGGGGATCTCGATGCCACCACCCCGGAAACCTGATTGACCGCTTCGAGCAATGCCGCTCGTTCGCAGATAACTTTCATAAGTAGACTCCAAGCCCACCTTCAGGGTGGGATTTGTGTCCTGTATTCTAGCAAACCCTCCGATCCTCGGCATCTCACTGACCCAATCCGTCCCAGATTCAGTCCAGATTCGGAATGAATCGACGCAAGATTTCGACCCAATCCCAACAATTTCAGTGCCACCGCACACCCATCCCATGATGGACCCCTGTACCTGCGCTAGACTCCCCCTCAGTACAACAACTTACCCGCGACCGCCGCGCTCCGGACCCCTATTTTCCTCGTGTTGAGGCCGGTGACAGGGGTCCAGGAAGGGCGGCTTCGTCGTTTTTGGAGGTCCCCTCATGTCATTTGAAGCCGCCGTCCACGCACAAGCCATCGAACTCGACCGCCTCTCGCTCGAAATGACCGCCGCCTCAGGCACAGGTCACCCCACCAGCGCCATGAGCATCGGACACATCGTCACGACCCTCATGTTCTCCTCGATGCGTTGGTCCCCTGACTACCCCAACTACCCAACCTCTGACCGACTCGTCCTTTCCGAAGGCCACGCCGTCCCAGCTGTCTACGCCGCGATGGCAACCCTCGGCGTCATGGTCGGAGACGCCGACAATCGCCGCAAACTCACTGTCGATGACCTCTCCACACTCCGCGAGTGGAAGTCTGTCCTCGATGGTCACCCGAACCCAATGGAAGGCGTGGACTTCTTCGACGCCGCGACCGGATCGCTCGGACAGGGTCTCTCTGTTGCAGCAGGTGTCGCGAAAGCCGCGCGTCTCGACGGCACCGACCGACGCGTCTACTGCCTCTGTGGTGACGGCGAAGTCCGCGAAGGACAAATCGCTGAAGCGATGGACTTCATCATCGATCACCAACTCTCCAATGTCTGCACCATCGTCAACTGCAACGAGTACGGCCAAGCCGATCGCGTCTCAGGACAACAATCCCCAGAAGTCCTCGCCGCGAAGTTCGCTGCTTACGGCTTCGAGGTCATCAGCATCGATGGACACGCACCAGACCAAATCAAAGATGCGTTCGACCGCTTCACAGCCGTCTCCGCGGATCCAACTGCCAAGCCAATCGCTGTGATCGCGACCACCATCAAGGGATGGGGATGCCCCTCACTCCAAGGCGGCGGATGGCACGGCAAACCAGCGACCGGCGAAGCGCTCGAAAAAGCACTCGCCGAGCTCAACGAAGCACGCATCGAGCTCACCTCCTCGCTCGCAGGGACCGATCAGTTCACGATCGAACCGCCCGCGCAAGCACCAGATCGTCAGCTCCCAAGCGACGACCTGCTCACCCTCTCCGAAGCAATGCGCGAGCTCGACATGGAGAATGTCCTCCACACAGGGAAGTTCGCGACCCGTAAAGCATACGGCGTCGCACTCCGCGCCCTGGGTGCGACCAACCCCGATGTCGTCGTCCTCGATGCGGATGTCTCCAACTCAACCTTCTCCGAGACTTTCGCGAAGAACAAAGACAACGCGGACCGCTTCATCGAATGCAAGATCGCAGAACAGAACATGATCTCCGTCGGTGCGGGCATGAGCGCCGCCGGGAAAGTCCCGTTCTGCTCCAGCTTCGCGAAATTCCTCACGCGTGCCTACGACCAGATCGAGATGGGAATGAACTCCGGCGCGAACCTCAAGATCGTTGGTTCACACTCCGGGATCACCCTCGCCGCTGATGGACCATCACAGATGTCACTCCCCGATGTCGCGTGGTTCCGCTCGCTCTCACTGACGACCGATCACCGCGGCAATCCAGGATGCTACATTCTTCAGCCCGCCGACGCGTACGCCGCGTACTCGCTCACCGCGACCATGGCGGAATACGAAGGCATGTGCTACATGCGAACCCTTCGCGCCGACACCGAGCTGCTCTACTCCGACGACCACGTGTTCAACCTGGGAGGATTCGAAACCCTCGCGCAAGGACGCGACATTGTCCTCGCCGCTTCAGGGATCATGGTCCACGAAGGAAACAAAGCCGTCGAACTGCTCGATAAAGCAGGCGTCTCCGCGACCCTCCTCGATATGTACTCGATCCCGTTCGACACCGACAAGCTCCTGGACATCGTCGCCGCCAACGGCGGATTCGTCGTCTCCCTCGAAGACAACTACGGCGGAGGACTCGGTTCCGCAATCGCTGACGCACTCATGGAATCCGGAGACGGCTTCGAGCTCGCGCAGATGTATGTCGAGCGCATCCCCAAGAGCGCCCGCACCCCAGACGAAATGCTCCAGATGTGCGGCCTGACCGCTCAGGACATCGTCAACAAAGTCATGGCGCTCCTCGGAGTCCCTGTCTAAACGACACTCAACATTAAAAACCACAAAGAGCCCCGACGCACATTCGGGGCTCTTTTTCTTTGATTTAATTACTCAGCAGATGCTCACGGACATCCCGCGCCGAAGATCGACAAGAACGCGGAGACATCCAAGAAGTTCAGCGATCCATCGGATTCAAAGTCAACAGACAAATCCTGAGCCGCAAACGCACTCAAGAACGCACTCACATCCAGGAAGTTCAACGAACCAAACGGCTCAACAAGATCCGCCTCACTGCACGCCGGATGCCCGACGCGTCCACCATCATTCACGCGCTGCACAAAGACCGATCCGATGCCGTTCTCGTTGGTGCCGATCCATCCGACCACGGCCCCGTCGCCACTCGCGACGCACTGGACGCGTCCCTGCGAACCTTCTTCCGTGACATTCCATCCCGAGCCGCTCTTCGCGGTTCCATCAGCACCAAACGCGTGCACCGCGATCTCATCGAGGTCCGCGCTCACGACCCAAAGCTCGTCATCAACAACATCCGCATCAAATCGCGCAAGGTCCTGCGAGAGCGCCCGAACCTCGACCCCCTCGCTCCCCCACAGTTGTTGTCCGAGCAGATCCATCCGCTGAGCGCGAACGCTCGCATTGATCAGACCCTCGTACCACACCACAAACACATCCCGCGTCGCTGGATCAACCACAATCTCTGGGAAGAACTGACGATCCAGACTGTCCGAAACACGAACGCCCCCAATATCAAACGCCAGCGTCCCGTCGCTGTTCACCCGCTGCATCAGCAGCGGGGCGGGAGTCGTCCCGGTCTCGAACCCCTTCGCAAAGACCACCACCGCGCCGTCCGCGCCGTCACTGACCGCGACCGGATCGCTGTGCCGCGAGCTTGCTACGCCCGGAGGCGCTTCAACGATCCGCAGCGTCTCGTCCCAGACCCGCTCACCCTGCGCGTTGATCCGCATCGCAAAGATCAGCTTGGTGTACGCGAGATGGATATCCCAGAACACGATCGCGCCACCGCTCTGATCCGCGACGACGGAGAACACGCGATGGTTCGAGGTGATCCCATCGACCACCACCGCCTGCTCATCCCAGACCGACTTCCCATCAGCGCCAACGCGCTGCGCCAGGATCGATCCGCCGCTGCTTGTGACCACAAGCACATCGCCATTGGACAGCGTGACCAGCTGACCCAATCCTTGGACCACGCCCTCTTCACCCGCGTACCCATCACCCCAAACAGCCGCGCCGATCTCATCGAATCGCAGCACAGGAGAATCAGGAACCGACGCCAGCGCCCTACTCACCACAAGCTCATCCCCAACAACAGTCATGCTCGGAGGCAGAAAGAAACCACAAGTCGGATCATCCTGCGCCGCGATCCCCATCGGGACCAGCAGATCACCCCCAAACCCAACACGCTGCACGCGCAGTTGTCCGACACAGAAACTGTCCTGCCATGAAACCCACACAGAACCGTCATGACCCGAAACCATCGCGTGCTCGCCGCCAATAAAGTTATTGATCGGCCCCGCCTCAACCGAAGTCCCTACCCCGCTCGGCCAATCCGCGCTCGCTCCGTTCACGAAACAGCTCAAACACACAACAACGCACAAAGCCGCACCAATCCCTTGATTTAAACCCTCAATGATCCGTTGCCGACTGTTCATAGTGATGTCCTTTCTATCCAATCAGGTGCATCGAACCCAACCGCGTTGCATGTGCCGTGTCCACGGTATCAGAGGCATGAAAAAAACCCCGCATCATTGATGCGAGGCTCAAAAACTGATGTATTCCCAATCAAGGACACCCAGCGCTGTACGCCGAGAGGTATGCACTCACATCAAGGAAGTTGAAGCTCCCATCCGCTTCAAAGTCCGCGATGGGATCCATGTTCCCGTACGCCGCGAGGAACGCGGAGACATCGAGGAAGTTCAGGTCGCCCTCACCAGTGAGATCCGCGGGACACGAAGTATCCGGCGCTTCGTCAATCACGAGCGTGACCGCGTCCCATGTGCCATCCGCTTCGACCACGCCGAGGAGGTTGAGCGCTCCGGTCGTGGTATCGATCGTGTACAAGTGACTGGAGATCTCCACGAACTGATCCGGCGCGATCTCGTCAAATCCCTGGATCATCCCATAGAGCGTGCCGTCACTCGCAAAGTCCAAGCCCGTCTCAAACTGGGCGCTGAACCCAACACCGAACAAGGTATGCACCGTGGTGATTGTGTTGGCGCTCAGATCAATCTGCACCAAGCGCACGCTCCCGCCGGAGGTCAGCGCCAAGCCGTACAAATCACCAGGCATCAACGAAGGGTGCCCCTCAGGAACCACAGCGATCGAACCGATCGCATCGAAGTTGAGAATGTTGTGCACGCTCTGCACGGCACCAGTCGCCGCGTCCGCGAGCACGAAGCGCGAGAACGCGCCCACAGTCCCAACCACGATGGCTGTCGATCCATCGTTGGTCAGTGTCATCCCGGCGACTCCAGAGTCCATAAACCCGATCGAGTCGATCAGCGTGTTCCCGCCGCTCATGACATCGACAGTGCGCAGTGCGTTGGTCGTATTCTCAAACCCGATGACCTCACCCGAAGCGTTCATGTCCCCTCCGCCAAAGCGGAGCAGATCCCCAGCCATCGGAGTCCGCACCACATCGCTGGGATCTGACAGATTCACGCGACCCACCTGCGCTAGCTCAATCCCCGGCGCACCGAAGAATCCGGAACCCTCGATGATGTACGCGTGCGTCGCCGTCCCAGCGTGAGCCGATCCCGAAACCAATCCAGCAGACAATCCGATCAAACCAATCTCTGCAAGCTTCATCGCGAGCCTCCCTTCGAAAGTCCGCGCTCATCACGCATGATCTCATCCCGATCCCGCAGATCGGGTTTCGCGACGACATCGTCTGTTGACTCCTCTGGCGCACGCCGAGGGAGAATCACGGATCCGACTTTCGTGATGTAGCGGAATCCATCGCCCGCCGCTTCAGTCTCGACGACCAATCCCGTCCGAGTGACCTCAAACACACCGCTTGTTGTGGTGACAAGCAGGTTCCCATTCCCGAGCTCCACAATCCCGCGATACAACTCAAGCGTGCCGGGATCGTACTGACCCACGAGCGATCCGCTGGAATCAAACTCCAGAATGAATCCGCTGCTGAACGCACATACAAGCAGATTTCCGTTACTCGCGATCGCCATCTGCTGAGGGAAATCAAGCTGAGGCACAGCGAGTGCACTCGTAAACCGCTCGTTGAACTTTCCCTCGAGCGTGTAACGCACGATCTTGTCCTGTCCCTCATCCGCGACAAGGACCTCGCCGTTGTACTCCAACGCATCAAACGGCCCGCGGATCCCGCCGTAGCGATTGAACGCGAAGTCAGTCAGCTCAGAACCATCACTCGGATCCAGTCGCTTCACATTCTTCTGTGAAACCACCAGATCATTGAACGCGCCGGAGTTCGTCACGAGCACATCCCCCGCGTCGGGACCACTGGTGAGCACATGACCGCCGCGGATGTTGTTCATGATGTTTGTGTCTTCCACCCCGCCGAGCGACATGATCTCGATGAAGGTCCCATCGATGGCAAAGCGAGACACGACATTGGCAAACTGATCCGTGATCAGCAGCGTCCCGTCCGATGCAATCAACACCTCCAATGGACGATCAAATACATCCACGCCGTTGTCGCTTCCGGGATCGGTGATGAACGCGTTATCGATGAGCGAACCATCAAACGCATCAAACACCCACACCGAGTCCGCCGACGAATCAGGGATCAGCAACACATCCTGCGCCGACACCGCGCCAGAAGCGAGTCCAATAAAGACACCCACAGCGGGTCCAACTACATCTCGTAACATACACAAATCTCCATCTCCCCACACCCGACCCCCTCAAGCGGCACTCATCCTACCACAGCGATCCAAGCACACCAAGCAAAAACCCGCTCAGAAGCGGGCTTTCCTGAGATTCATGTAGACTTACAAGTTCATGGACACCCCGCCGCGAACGCCGCGAGGAATGCGCTTACATCCAGGAAGTTGAACATCCCATCAGGTTCAAAGTCCGCGCTCGGATCCATGCTCGCGTACGCCGCAAGGAACGCGCTGACATCGAGGAAGTTCAGATCACCCTCCCCAGTCAGATCTGCCGGACATCCCGCCGAGCACGCATTGAGCAGCACCGACACGGACAAACCATTCCCCGAAGCGCACGCAACATCCGCTGATCCGTTGCCGTCCAGATCACCCGCGACGACCCTCAGGTTGTCGAATCCAGCGCCGTAGTTGACCTGTGCATTGAGCGTCAGATCACCATTCCCGCGCATCAGCGCCAGCGCATTGGTATTCGACAACGCCACGATCACATCGTTGTTCCCGTCCGCATCGAAATCTGCCGTCGCGACTCCTTGCGGAACAATCGCGATGCTCTGACGCGGACCAAGCGTCATCACGCCTCCGCCCGTGTTCTCGACTACCACTATCTCAGATGGCAGCAACCCCGACACCACCACATCGAGATCCCCATCGTTATCCATGTCCGCAAGATCAAGATGCTGCACAAGCACATCAACATCCACACCAGTCTGGACCGCGAAGTCATCACCCGCGATCCCGTACAGCACTTTGACCTCGCCGTTCTGATCACCAAGCACTAGATCCGGATCGCCGTCCGCGTTGAGGTCCGCAACCGCCAGCGCGATCGTCACCCCAAAGGTCAGCTTGGATGTCTGAGGCCCAAGCCCACCAGCGCCGTCACCCTGCAGCGTGCGGATGTGATTACCGTTGACCACCACCGCGACATCATTGAACCCATCGCCGTCCCAGTCGCCGACTACCAGATCACTGATCGTCGCGAACCCTCCAGCGCTGTGCTGCACCGCTGGCGCGAACCCTCCCATGCCGTCCCCCAGCGCGATCGACACATCAGGGTTTGATCCGTGCCCGACAATGACATCCATGTGCGAGTCGTTGTTCATATCTGCGACCACCACACAGAACGGATTGCTCATGAGCGGAAACTCTATCGGAGCCGCGAAGCTCCCGTCCCCGTTGTTGAGCATCACCTGGAAGAATCGAGTCCCGAGCGTGACCCCAGCAATCACCAGATCCAGATCCCCATCCTCATCAAAGTCCGCCGCCGCGATATCCTCCGGCGCACTCCCCATCTGCGTCCGAACCTCAGGAAGGAACACACCCATCGGATCACACGCTTGTCCGTATGCCACCGAGCCAGCCATGAAGGATGAAAGCAAAGCGCTGAACAACACCATCTGAGTCTGCATTCGTATCTCCTTGCATGTATTCATTCATGCGCGCAGACTCAGCGCACTGCCGATCAGTTATGGGCATCCATCCGCGTACGCCGCGAGGAACGCGCTCACATCGAGGAAATTGAAGTTTCCGTCCTCCTCAAAGTCCGCGCTCGGATCCATATTGCCGTACGCTTCAAGAAACGCGCTGACATCAAGAAAGTTCAGGTCGCCCTCTCCAGTAAAGTCCGCCGGACAAGGCAGCGCCAGCGTCACATTGATCGAGCTCTCGTTTGCGCCAACCGTGACCAAGCTCCGCGCGTGACTGTCGACATAGAAGCGGTACCGCTTGCCCGCGATCAAGTCCACTTCCATCTCAATCATGCCCGGCCCATCGGGGAACGCGCCGAGATTAAACAGCGTGTCCAGAACAACCGGATCACTCCCAGGCCCAACCTCACGCAATCGACACCCCACCGCGTCATCACCAACATTGGTATCGCCGTCGTACTCAACCGTCAGCGTCGCGCTCGTGTCCTCGCTGACCGCGAAGTAGACGAACATGTCGTTGTCGATCGTGATCAGCGGATTCGCATCCCCCGAAACCGTCGCAAACGCCGAGAAGTCGAACCCCATCAACCCCGGCTCAAAGGTCACATCCTGCTCAGCCGTGAAACTCCCCGTGTTGATCCGATCAAACCCATCCGGCCCATAGAACATGTCATCGAACACAAGGAAGTCGTCTTCCGAATCCAGCGCATCACTGCTGAGCAAGATCGGGTCCGCACCGTCGCCCTCGTACCCCGCTGTGTATCCAAGATTCGCAAACGTAACCATCAGCATCGAGTCCCGCGATTCAGGAAGAATCTCAGCGCCAAGCGCCGAGCCGTGAAACGAACCAAATGCAAGTGCCCCAAGCGCCAATAGCGTCCCTCTATTTTCTCTATTCATCACCACGAGCGTCCTTTCATTCAAAGTTATCAGACCACGCTATCCTAATAGGTACTTTCCCCAATCACAAGAAAAAACCCGCTCAGGAAGCGGGCTTATCAAACAATCAACAAATCCCAATCATTCTCAGTTGTTCTGCGTCGGCGTCGGATCACTCAGCGAGGTACGCAGCGCGAGCACCGCCCGGGACTCCTCCACCCCAAGCCCGGCAAGATCCAGCACTACTGCGCCGCCCGGCGCCGAGGTGAACGCGGTCGTAAATGAAAGCTCGCTCGGCGCCGCCGAAGAATCTGTATCCGTGCGATGAATCTGCAGCGCCACGCGCAGCACCGGCCCATGCTTGGTATCAATCACGCTCGGAGACACATCCGTGTCAAACACACGATCCCCGATCCTGACCGTGATCCCTCCCGACTCGCCGTGTTGCACAAGAATCGCAGGCGTACGCACCCGAGCCGCGCCCGACTCACGCAGCTCGTCCGCATCAGACAACAACTCCTGAAACCCCGAATCCGAAAGCCGCGACCCAGCCGAGGGCATCTCAAGATCCCCGCCAACCCCCGCGTCCGATTCGATCAGCACCGCCTGAACAAGAATGGATCGCGGATCAGAGTTAATCCCGCGGATCTTGTCGTAGCTCCGCGAAGCGCCACCACCCATGAGCGAACCAATGATGATCGAGAACCCGCCCGCGATCACCACAAAGGCGAATGTGAACTTAGCGATATTGATAACCTTCGACATATATGCCTCCTATGCACTGTGCGTGTCCCAAGCGCGCCGGAATGATCCACGAGAACGCGGAGCGAGAAACGCGTGTTCTTTCAATGTACGCCGAAATTCCCGCACCGGTTTGTGCAGAAACACTTCGATTGCATGACGCACAACCAGAGCCGCGCTGACTTACAAAACAAAAAACCCGCTCAAAGAGCGGGTTCAAGAACGATTCGATCGTGCGCTTACGAGTTGATCACACGCCCCTCAGACGCCAGCGCCGCTTCATGCACCGCCTCGTGCATCGTCGGATGCGCGTGGACCGTCGCGATGATCTCTTCCGTCGTCGCTTCGAGACGACGCCCGAGTGTGAGTTCCGCGATGAGTTCCGTCGCTTGATCACCCATGATGTGCGCACCCAGGATCTCGCCGCGAGGGAGCCCGCGGATGATCTTGACAAACCCATCGGTGTGGCGCGTCGCGATCGCCTTGCCGAGCGCTTGGTTCTGGAAGACGCCGACCTCGTAGTCCTCGCCCTTCTTCAGACCCTGCGCCTTGAGCGCCTGCTCCGTGTACCCGAC
Source organism: Phycisphaeraceae bacterium (assembly GCA_009827215.1). Lineage (GTDB taxonomy): Bacteria > Planctomycetota > Phycisphaerae > Phycisphaerales > UBA1924 > UBA1924. Next base: position 6,201 of record WUAJ01000002.1, on the reverse strand, counting down.
CGACCCGACCTGCGGATGACAGTATGTACACCCAGGGATCACCGTGTAATCCATCGGGATCGGATCGTGCTTCGCCTTGCCTTCTTTGAACGCGAACCGCTCGACACACAGCACCGCCTCTTCACCAGCAACGTGCGCCAGCCAAGGCGGACCGATCACATCGCCGATCGCGTAAATCCCAGGCAGGTTCGTCTTGTAATCCAGCGCCTTGGGATCACTCGGAGAGTCACTACTCAAAGGCACATAGTCCGTCTTGATGTGACCATTGACCGTCTCAAGACCGAGCGACTCATCAAACAACCCATCAAAGCGACCAACCACCCCAATCGCGAGCAAGACCTTGTCGCCCTCGATCACTTCCTTCTTCGAAGCGTCAGGCTTGCCGTCCTTGCCGATCGGAGCACAGGTGACCTTGACGCCCTTGCCCTTGGTGTCGATGTCCATCACGCCCGTCTTGACCTTCACATCAAAGCCGTGCTTCTTGTAGACCTTCGTCATCTCCTTGCCGACCTGCTCGTCCTCGACAGGGACCAAGCGATCGAGCATCTCGATGATCGTCACCTTCGATCCGAAGTTCTTGTACACATATCCGAACTCCATCCCGATCGCGCCCGCACCCACCACGATCAAATGGTCCGGCTTCTCCTTGTTGTGCATCGCCTCACGAGCACCCCAGATCTTGTCCCCATCAAACTTCGCAAACGGCAGATCCCGAGCAACCGCGCCGGTCGCGACAATCACCTTGTCCGCCGTGATCGTCTCCGCTGCCTTCCCAACCTCGACAGGCGAAGGCGTGAACTCCTCGTTGAGCGTGCAGTCACGAATCTCGATCTCGACCTTCGGCCCGGCTTTCACGATCTTCGCGTGCTTGTTGAAGAACTCGATCTTGTTCTTCTTCATCAGGAACTCAACACCCTTGTTGAGCTTGTCCGCGACATCTCGCGAGCGTCCGATGACCTTATTCCAGTCAAACTTGACCTCGCCCGTGCTGATGCCCCATTCTTCCTGCTCCGCGAGCTTTTCCATGAGCTCCGCGTTCGCGATGAGCGCCTTCGATGGGATGCACCCCCAGTTCAGACACACACCACCCAAGCGAGCACGCTCGATGATCGCTGTTTTGTACCCGAGCTGCGCCGCCCGAATCGCACCCACATATCCACCAGGCCCGCCACCGATCACCACAACATCAAAGTGCTTGTTTGCCACGCCAAAGTCCTTCTTCAAAACGCTCAGAATCGAGCATGAGAGTCAGTTTCAATCGTCCATGTCCACTATAGGTACGCCTACACCATCCCCAACCCACACGCGCACAATTCTGTTCCCGATATCAAACACATCGACACCCCTCTGACAGCCGCGCTCAACATGCCAACTTGGCACCACCGCGCCGATTCAGCACCATAATTCACAAAGCATCGGATCCAAAAAACAGTCAATCTCCCCCATAAACCGATGCAAATTCATACCTTTACGCCCAAAACCACGATCTGCACTCGATTTTCAGGTCCCGCCCAACTGGCACGCCTCATGCAACCGATACATACGAAAGAGGACCGTTCTCGCAGCGCATGGACACTCTTGTGCATCCGCACCCCATCGATGAGTGAATAGTCCCATAGGTCAATGCGTTCACTTGAACAGCAGGGACACAGGAAACCAGGCGACCACAATCGCCAACAAGCACCCGGCAACACACCGGGGGCGGGAGAATTAGGCATGTTTGAACGATTCACAGATCGTGCCCGCAAAGTCATGGCACTCGCCAACCAAGAAGCACAACGCTTCAACCACGAGTACATCGGGACCGAACACGTCCTCCTCGGACTCGTCAAAGAAGGCAGCGGCGTCGGCGCCAATGTCCTCAAAAACCTCGAAGTAGACCTCCGTAAGGTCCGCCTCGAAGTCGAGCGACTCGTCCGCGCCGGACCAGAAATGGTCACCATGGGCAAACTCCCGCAAACACCTCGTGCCAAAAAGGTCATCGAGTACGCGATCGAAGAAGCACGAAACCTCAACCACAACTATGTCGGGACCGAGCACCTCCTCCTCGGACTCCTCCGCGAGCACGACGGCGTCGCCGCGCAGGTCCTCATGAATCTGTCGCTCAAACTCGAAGAAGTCCGCGAAGAGGTCCTCAACCTCCTCGGCGCCGGCGCTGAATCAAGCTCCGAACCGATCAGCAGCTCCTCCGATCCCGACGCCCCATCCGGACCATCCGCAAAGGGCAAAGGCAAATCCAAAACCCCAGCGCTCGATTCCTTCGGACGCGATCTCATCGAGCTCGCGCAGACCGGACAGCTCGATCCAGTCATCGGCCGCGCCCACGAGATCGAACGACTCACCCAGATCCTCTGCCGCCGCACCAAAAACAACCCAGTCCTCCTAGGTGAAGCAGGCGTCGGTAAAACCGCGATCGTCGAAGGCCTCGCACAACGCATCGTCTCGCAGGAAGTCCCAGACATCCTCCACGACAAGCGCGTCGTCGTCCTCGACCTCGCGATGATGGTCGCGGGAACCAAGTACCGCGGTCAGTTCGAAGAACGCATCAAAGCCGTCATGAACGAGGTCCGCCGAGCAGGCAACATCATCCTCTTCATCGACGAGCTCCACACCCTCGTCGGCGCCGGCGGTGCCGAAGGCGCCATCGACGCATCAAACGTCCTCAAGCCAGCGATGGCGCGTGGAGAGATCCAGTGCGTCGGCGCAACCACCTTCGACGAGTACCGCAAGTACATCGAGAAGGACGCTGCGCTCGATCGCCGATTCCAGTCCATCCCTGTGGACCCTCCAAGCGACGACCAAGCCGTCGAGATCCTCAAAGGCGTCCGCGACAAGTACGAAGAGCACCACCGCGTCAAGATCACCGACGGCGCGATCCGTGCCGCCGTTGAGCTCTCTGGTCGTTACATCTCTGGACGCGTCCAACCAGACAAGTCCATCGATGTGCTCGACGAAGCCGGCGCTCGCGTCCGCATCAAGTCGATGAACAAGCCGCCAAACCTCGCGGACATCGAAGCAGACATCGAGAAGCTCTCAGTCGCCAAGGACGACGCGGTCAAGAACGCTGATTACGAAGCCGCCGCAGAACTCCGCGATCAAGCAGAGCAACTCCGCAAGAAGAAGGACGACATCCAAGCGGAATGGCGCGCCAAGCAGCAAGAGTCCGCCGGACTCGTGGACGAAGCGATCATCGCAGAAGTCGTCTCCAAGATGACCGGCGTCCCGCTCCAGAAACTCGAGAAAGAAGAAGCCAAGCGCCTCCTCCGCCTCGAAGAAGAGCTCCACAAGTCCGTCATCTCCCAGGACGACGCGATCAAAGCGATCTCCAAAGCAATCCGCCGCGCAAGAGCAGGCCTCAAAGATCCGAAGCGCCCAATGGGCTCCTTCATCTTCGTCGGCCCATCAGGTGTCGGTAAGACCCTGCTCTCCAAGTCGCTCGCCGAGTTCATGTTCGGGAATCCGGATTCACTCATCCACCTCGACATGTCCGAGTACATGGAGAAGCACACCGTCTCGCGCCTCGTCGGCGCCCCTCCAGGCTACGTCGGTTACGAAGAAGGCGGCCAGCTCACCGAAGCCATCCGCCGACGCCCGTACTCCGTCGTCCTCCTCGACGAAGTCGAGAAGGCGCACCCAGACGTCTTCAACATGCTTCTCCAGATCATGGAAGAAGGCCGACTAACAGACTCCTTCGGACGCCATGTGGACTTCCGCAACACCATCATCATCATGACCTCCAACATCGGCGCCGACCTCATCAAGGGCGGCGGCGGATTCGGGTTCGGCAAGCACGCACCCGAAAACAAGTTCGAGTCCATGAAGTCCGTGCTGATGAAAGAAATCGAGCGGTTCTTCCGCCCCGAGTTCATCAACCGCCTCGATGATGTCGTGGTCTTCAAACCACTCACCAAGGAAGACCTCATCCACATCGTCGAGTTCGAAGTCTCGAAGGTCGCCGAGCGCCTCCAGATGCAAGGCTTCACCCTCAACCTCGATCAGTCCGCTAAGGACTTCCTCATCGAGAAGGGATACAACCCCGACTTTGGCGCCCGCCCGCTCCGCAGAGCGATCGGGACCTACATCGAGGACCCACTCTCCGAACTGCTCCTCTCCGGAGACCTCCACGAGAAGAATGTCCTCGACGCGACCCGTATCGGCACCGACGAGACCCTCAAGTTCAACACCTCGTGGGTCGAGCCGGAGAACGCCGCGGAACCAGACTCGCGTCAGGAAGACATCGATGCGCAAGCCGCATCAGAGTCCACCCCGCCGGAGTCCGCTGGAACCCAATCCACCTGATCGATTCTGACAATCACACCCTCAAAACCGCCCGCACACCCGCGGGCGGCTTTTGTATCTGGGTTACCAAATTCAAGGCGATCTCAGTCTCATTACCTCATGTAGTAAATCCGGATCAGCGCGATCAAGCAGTAGTTCACTATCCGTGGATTTGTATATTGTGTTGGCCAACACAATCAGTTTTTCATGACCACTCGCTTGATAGGACGCAAGAGTCTGTGTCACCCAACTCCGTTTCACGCAGTTTGAAACAACCTCTTCAAACTCATCACTATTATATTCTGTGTGAATGTACCGACGGATTGCCAGCGTAAGTGCAGCCTCGTCAATTTCAAAAAGCTTCCATAAATCTTTGTCTCGCAAACAGAGATGCGCAAGCATCACAACTTCAACATCGCGTGCAATCAAATCCTCGATTAGTCTCGATGGGATTACACACGGACAGCACGGCAGCACATACAACCAAAACTCGGATTCCCAACATGATCCACGAACAAGATGAGCGACAGTTTCCATCATGCCTTCAACCACATCACTCTGTGGTGGGGGCATAAATGACCGTGCTTTACTCTGAGCACCACTTTGTGTGGCTTTATCGAATACCAGCAACGAATGAAGTGCCCGTTCAATCTTGTTGGATGTCTCAATATCTGTAGGAGCAGATGTAAGAAGCTGTACCGCTGGCTCATCTCGCTGCAATCGTGAAATGATTGTTGCAAGCCCAGCACAAAACTTTGCAACACATTCAGAATAGTGGTCCAGTCTGGGCGTTCTCTTTGTCAATCTGATCTATCTCCTCTAAAAAGATAGGTTGAATGACCACCCAAAGCATATTCACAGCACCGGGATGTGCAACACCACCACGGATACCCAGTACACATAAATAAAACCGCCGCACACCCGAAAGTGTGCGGCGGAACCTGCTCAGCAGTCTGTCGTCAGATGAAAAACTTGGAGAGTTAAATCAGCGACGACGGCGTCCAGCGACCAAACCACCAAGACCGATCACGGCCAAGCCAGCTGGTGCAGGAATGTCCTGCGAAACATTCAGTGTGTAGCTGTTGGAAGCACCCAACCAGCCGTCAACACTCACCCAGTAAGTGCCTGCAGCGAGTCCTAAAACCTCGACTGTTTCATTGTCATCAACAGAGATTCCCTGAGCGAGCTCGCCCGCAGGGTTGTTGTTGTCAAAGAGGAACAGATCAAGATCCCCAAGATCATCAGTGAACAGCAGGTCGAGGGTAAGGTCACCGCCGCCCCAGACGAGTGTGTAGACATCATCGCCACCGCTCCATGAGCCGCCGGTACCGATGGTGTCCGCGTTCATGTCATCAGTCGAGAGCGCTGTGTCGCCCATGACGCTGTCGCCACCCATCAAGGTGCCGATCGAAAGATCGTCAAGTGTCAGCCCAGCGTTCGCAGTCGATGCGGCGCCCAATGCAGCAAGAATTGTGATTGCCTTCTTCATGTGAAACCCCTTTCTCTAAGGTTTTTGCCCACGAGAGAAACACAAAGATGCAAGATTCCAACAACACAGTTGGAATACAGATTGTCTATTGGTCCTCTCTTTTCTCTCAGAGACCAGCGTCCCGGCCTCGCGGTCTCAGTCTAACAGAAACACATAAACGATTGCAACACAAATAATTATGAATCCAAACAACAGTGGGTCATGACTGTACGAACAAGCTCTACGCCCGAGAAAAACCCGCAACGCTGCTCATAACAAGCGATACACTCCATACATGCCCATATTTCTCCGCTGGCTCCTTCGGTTAGGACCCGCAAACCCAATCGCAGTTCGACTCGTTCAAAACGCCTCGCGCCGTTCAAAGCACAACTACGCGCGCTCCGGATACCTCGCCGTACTCATCCTCGTTCTGCTCTGGGCCATGCTCGGCTCCA
>WUAJ01000001.1 GCA_009827215.1 Phycisphaeraceae bacterium | reverse complement strand
AGGATCTACTGCACCGATGTCAATCCTCCGAGACTCGAGCTCGCGAAGAAGCTCGGCGCGTACGAAGCGTTCGACGCGCGCGACGATTCGTGGGTCAAGCAGGTCCGCAGCGAAACCCACGATGGCGTCGATGTACTCCTCGAGATGTCCGGCGCTCCAGCCGCGATGGATCAGGGATTCAGGGCGCTGCGCAACGGCGGACGAGCCGCGCTGCTCGGACTCCCAGCACGCACGGTGGACTTCGACTTCAACGCGCACATCATCTTCAAGGGATGCACGGTGCTGGGGATCAACGGGCGGCGCATGTGGGAGACCTGGTACCAGATGGAAAAACTGCTACTCTCAGGGAGGCTCGAGCTCGATGACATCATCACCCACGAGTTCCCTATGAGCGACTACCAAGAAGCGTTCCGCACCATGATCTCCGGCGAGGGCATCAAGGTCCTCATGAATGTCGCGGAGTAAGCTATGCCTGCTCCGGATCATCCATTCTTTGCCAATCACCAAGAAGTTTGGAGTCGCATCGAGCAAACCGCGTTAGACCGGGGGCTCAGCGAGCAAGAAGCGATGGATGTCGCATTCCACATGCTTGATTGGCATAAAGATCTTACTGAACTGGTTTCGTTTATGCAGAACCCGGGATCTCTCGCGGATAAAGATCTAGAAGACATGCTTACTCAGTTTTTGATACATGCGCCAAATCATATTGCAGCAGCCGCGAAGCTCTATACAGGCAATGGAGTCCGTGATATTTTCGATGTTGGAGCTTGTGATGATTAAGAACAGTGTGCTTGGTCTGCTCGTATCCCTAGCAGTCTTGCTCATACCGATGTCTGTGTTGGCTGACGAGCAGGTCGAACCATTGCGGATCGCCGTGATCGGTCTGGTGCATGGTCATGTCGAGGGTGTGCTCTGGCAAGCAAAGGATCGGGACGATCTGCAGATCGTTGGGATCTACGACCCCAATCCCGAGCTCTTTGAAAAATACAAAGACAAGTACGCGCTCGACGAGTCCTGGTACTTCGACGACCTCGAAGAGATGCTCGACGCGACCAAACCCGAAGCGGCGAGTGTGATGAGCTCGATCAAGGACCACATCGACGCGGTCCGCGCGTGCGCGCCGCGTGGGATTCACACGCTTATCGAAAAACCCCTCGCGATCAGCACGGTCGACGCGCTGGAAATGAAGATGCTCTCTGTCAAGCACGATGTGCTCGTGCTGACCAACTACGAGACCTCCTGGTACGCTTCGGTCCGCACCGCTGCTCGTCTTGCGAAGGAGTCGGGGCCGATCAATAGAGCCGTGTTCCGTCACGGGCACAAGGGACCACGCGAGATCGGATGCTCCGAGGAGTTCCTCGAATGGTTGACCGATCCCCAAGAAAACGGCGGCGGCGCGATCGTGGACTTCGGATGCTACGGCGCGAACCTCATGACCTGGCTCATGGATAACCAGATGCCCGAAACAGTGACCGCGATCACACGTCAGCTCAAACCTGATGTGTATCCGGATGTCGATGACGACGCGACGATCGTGCTGGGATACAAGGATTTCGTCGGTGTGATCCAAGCATCGTGGGCATGGACCCACGACAATAAGGACATGGATCTCTTCACGCCTGGTGCTTCGTACCACGCGTCGAAGTGGGATTCGTTGACCAAGCGCGATCCGGATTCGGATCGCAAGACGCACCCCATCGACGATCGTCCCGAAGAACTCCGCAACGAGTGGACCTACTTCCGCAAGGTCATCCGAGACGAGTGCGAGATCGATCCGCTGTCGAGTCTGGAGAACAACATCATCGTGTGCATCATTCTCGATGCCGCACGAGAGTCGGCGCGGACAGGACAAGCGATCCAGCTTGGTGATTGATCAGACATTCACTAGCGAAGCAAGATCACCCAATCCAACCGGTTCCTTCGTGAAGAACGGCTCACCCGCTTCGGTTCCGATGCGTGATCCGAAGTAGCTCGCCGCGTGCTCGATCCATTCCGCGATGCGTGCGTTCTTGGGGGGGAGCACGAACTGCGTGTGGTACGCGCGGATGGATTCGAGCTTCTGCTCGACGACTCCGGAGATATCGAACACAAAGCTCGGATCCGCGACCCAGCGCAGGTGCGTCGCGTAGTAGTAGAACAACCACTTGGGATACAAGGGATCACCAAGCTCGAAGGTCCGTCCCGTCCACGCATCAGTGGGTTTGGGCATCTCGATCTTGCTGAGCTTCGCGTCAAAGCGTGCATCCTCAACACAACGAGTTACGGCTCGGTGATCGGGATGCGCATCGATGTCAAACGTCGTAAAGATCATCTCCGCTTGCCAAGCTCGGATGACTCCAGCGAGCGCGTGTCGATTCTCGATCGTGTGCTCGACAAATCGGTTGGGGAGATCGAGCAGCCAACGATCGACCTCGCCGGTTGCGTTCCGTGACAACACCTTGAATGCGTCCGCGGCTTCTTGCTTGCGGATCTCAGGTGATCCAAGCGGCGTGGGCTCGCCGTTGGTCACGTCGAGGATCAGGACATCGTGTCCCTGATTCATGAGCTTGATGACGGTGCCACCCATCCCCAGTTCTTGATCATCAGGGTGGGGTCCAACAACGAGGATGCGTGCCATGTGTGATCTCCGATACAGCGTGGGATTGGGCAAACACCACAATCGAGCAGATTAATCCATGTTGTTCTCGACGACCACGAATCCGATGAGCTGCTGCTGTCCATCGAGCTCTGTTTCGAGCTGACACAGCACAACCGGAGCGGGGACTCGCTGCGCGTAGAACCCGCCGGCTCGGAAGGTCTCTCCAAACTCGTCGACGAAGAGCTTGAGATCCATCTCGATCGTCTCTCCCGACGCGAGTCCTGCGAGTGGTTGCGAGTAGCGTTGATTGAGCCAGACGATGGAAGGCCCAAAGTCGTCGGTCGTGGAGTTGGTGAATCGGAGGGTGGTCGAATCGCGGAAGACCTGGATATCGACGACCTCGCCTTTGGTCATCGAATCGGGGTAGCGAGGTCCCGGATCCGCTTGGGTTTTCTCTGAGAACAGCTTGCAGCCGCTCATAGAGATCGCGAGCGTCAGAGCCGCGAGTGTGGACGAGCAGAGCATTCCGATTCGTTGATTGCGTTTCACGCTCCTATCCTCCCCCTGATGAGCGTGCAAAGCAACCAATCCGACCAGAACTCTTGCGAGCAAGCGAGTAAAAACGCGACGGCGCCCTCGTTTGCGATCGCTGAGGGGGCGCAGGAGATCGATCCAAGCGATGTCGCTCGCGATCTCGTCGCTCGGCACGGCCCTGGAGGCATGGATCCACGCGTGCGAGCGCTGATCCCGGGATTCGACGCGCCGTTCTACCAAGCGGGACTCGCGGGATACTCCGACGCCGCGATGCGGATCATCGCGCGTCGTCACGGCTGTCCGCTCTGCGTGACCGAAGCGCTGCTCGATCGCACACTCCTCGCGGGAGGCAAGGGATTTGCCAAAGCAGATCTGGGAGACATCCACGACAATGTGCCGGGGGGTGAAGAGGACGCGCCGCTGGTCGGACAGATCATGGGATCTGAACCCTCCGAGATGGCGGCGGCCGCGATCAAGATGATCGAGCAGGGACAACGCTCCAACAAGGAATACCGATCACTGGTGGGTAAAGAAGTCGGTGACGAGGCAACCGAGCTCCGCACCGACGGCACGGATTCGTTCGCCGGGATCGATGTGAACCTCGCATGTCCAGTGAAGAAGATCGCGAAGAAATCCAGAGGGGGACACTGGCTCCGCGAACCAGAGGGCGCGATCGCGATCCTCAAAGCCGTGCGCGAGGTGCTGCCTGAATCGATCCCGCTGACGGTCAAGCTCCGCAGAAGCTACGACGACACGGAAGAGATGAAGCAGAATTTTTTGTACCTCTTCGACGCCGCGTACGACCTTGGGTGCGCGTGGGTGACTGTCCACGGGCGGACCGTCGAGCAAAAGTATGTCGGGCCTTCACGATGGGACCCACTCAAAGCACTCGTCGATCGCAATCCCGATCGCATCATCTTCGGCTCCGGAGATGTCTGGGATGTCAACCAGATCTTCCGCATGATCGGATACACCGGACTCACAGGCGTCTCCGTCGCACGAGGATGCATCGGGAATCCATGGATCTTCCGTCAAGCACGATCGATCCTCGACGGCAAAGAACCCAAAGCCCCAACGATCCAGGAACAACGCGACGTGCTGCAGGAGCACTTTGAGCTCTTGCTTGCTGTGAACGCGAACACACGCGATCCTGAGTATCTGACTGCACGCAACATGCGCAAGTTCGGCATCCGCTTCGCGGCTCATCATCCAAACGCCGCGGAAGTGAAGCAGTCGTTCATCCACGCGAAGTGCTTGGATGATTGGAGACAGGCGCTGGAGCGGTGGTACACATGAGCAACGACGATAAATCTATTGCTTTAGACTATGAATTTGCGAGTCTTTATTTTCGTGCTCGCGATACTAATTGTCCTTCATGTGGTTACAACCTGCGTGATGGGACTGGAAACATATGTCCAGAGTGTGGATGCGAGCTTGCATTTGATATCTACGACAAATCCAAATCGGTAGACTCACAACGAGTTATCCGAACGGCGCTCCTGTTTCTCATGCTGTACTGCGTGATGTATGTGATATCAAACATCATTTCACTCGTTCTTAGAATACTCATTGGTACATATCCAGAGACATTGTGGTCTGGAGTACTGTTCTTTGGCGGACATCTGTGTTGGTTTGTAATGCTGTACTGGACAGTACGGCTATGGTCTCGTTCTCGGAAGGGTGAGCGCTTCAATGCTGGCCAAGTTCTGAAGCCAGCTATTGGTATATTTGCAATCACTTTCCTTAGCATTATTGGGAATCTCTACATCGCGATCACTCTTGTAATGGGAGTCCTCTAAATTTAGAGCAAATGGATAATTGCAAATGGATACACGGTTTGCCAACCCACTCCCCGACGACATGATCCAGGTCTGGATTCAGGTCTTCGAGCGTCAGAAAGCTTTTGGGGAGCACGCGTTCAATCAACTCGCTGACGACCAGTTCTTTGCGATCCTCGCGCCGGGACTCAACTCGTGTGCGATCATCGCGAATCACCTCGCCGGGAATATGCTCAGCCGATGGACGGACTTTCTGACTTCTGACGGCGAGAAAGCATCGCGCGATCGCGACCGCGAGTTTGAGGCGCCGAGCGAGCACACTTCGGAGCAGCGAGCGCTGATCATGCAGCGCTGGGAGCAGGGGTGGGGCGTGCTCTTTGAGACGCTCGGATCACTGACGACTGATGATCTGTCAAAGACTGTGAACATTCGCAGCGTGCCTCACCCAGTTCACGCGGCGGTCGCTCGTCAGCTGGATCATTACAGCTTCCATATCGGACAGATCAACATCATCGCGCGTCAGCTCGTCGGGACGGATCGCTGGGAGTGGTTCACGCTCCCGCCGGGAGGGACCAAGGCGTTCAACGAGAAGCTGATGGGCGGCGATTCTGCTCATTAATCCCCTTTCGCGACGCATCCAGATTCTGGTATACTGGTCGTCGAAAGGAATCTACGAATGTCTCTGAATCTGATTCTTCTGATTGTGCTTGTGCTGGTGGTGCTCTTTGTGATCATCAGCGCGATCGCGATGTTCCTCGAGATGAACACCAAGAAGAAAACAGGAAAGATGAAGGGGAATCCGAAGAATCAAGCAAAGGCGCGTTCCAAGAAACGCTAAGACTCACGCGGACTTGTCCGATTGCTTATCACTCTGCTCGTCGTCCTGTTGATTGGATGAGTTCTCAGCATCTTTCTTCTTGCTCGACGCCTTGCTCTCCTCCGCGTCAGACGAGTAGCGGATACGCCCGTGATAGATGCTCGCGACGGTCTTGGAAATCGAATCGCAGATTGTTTTGAGCTCGCTGAATGTCAGATTGCACTCATCGAACTGCCCATCCATCAATCGTTTGTTCGCAAGGTTCCGCACAAGCGCATCGATGCGCGATGAAGTCGGCTCAGTGAGTGTGCGAGTCGCGCTCTCGACGGCGTCAGCGAGCATCACGATCGCGACTTCTTTCGTTTGGGGTCTCGGTCCCGGATAGCGGTAATCCACTTCCTCAGGGAGTTGATCCTCCGCGTTATCGCTCATGATCTGTTCAACAGTGCGGTCTTCGTCGGACTGCGCCGCTTGTTCCTTCGCACGCCGGTAGAAGTACTCGACGAGCGTCGTGCCGTGGTGCGCATCGATAAAGTGGTGGAGAGATTTGGGGAGACCGTTCTCGCGTGCCATCTCGACGCCGTCTTTGACATGTCCGACGATGACGAGCAGCGACATCGCGGGATTGAGCTTGTCGTGCTTGTTGGGACCACCAGATTGATTCTCGATGAAGTACCCCGGCTTATTCATCTTCCCGATGTCGTGGTACAAACATCCCACATAGGTCAGCAGCGCATCGGCGCCGATGGACTCCGCGGCGCTCTCCGCGATCGAAGCGACATTAAGCGAGTGGTTGTATGTCCCTGGCGCACGCTGCTGAAGCTCTCTGAGCAACGGCTGTTTCGGATCACGCAGCTCGATGAGCGTCATCCCAGTAGAGATATCAAACGCACGCTCGATGAATGGCAGAATGAATAGAGCGATCCCGCCTGCGAGCAGTCCTGAGATCCCCGCTTGAGCCGCGGCTCCAGCGAGGGGCTGGAGTATTTGCGAACCACCAACACCAACAGTCGGGAGCACAATGAACTGATCGAACAAAGCGACCACAGCGAGGATCGCCGCGATGACAATCGACATGCGGATGATCGTGCGTCGATCACGGATCTCGCTGAGTTGCGCGATTGCGCCTGCGGATCCGATCAGCATGAGCACAAACATTCCGGTATGCATTTTGAGCGCGAGTCCGACAAGAATGGCGCAGATGCCGCAGACCGCGAGGGCTGTGCGTTGGTCGTACGCGATGCAGATCAGGATCGCGACGAGCACCACAGGGGTGATGGACGCGAGCCACATAAGTCTGGGGTCAAAGACACTGAGCACGCACGCAAAGAACACACAGGCGCAGACGATGCTTGTGAGCCATCCAGTCCGTGCAGGCCTTGTCGCGATGCGCGGGCAGTACATCGAGATGTATCCCGCAAGGATAATCCCAAGCATCCCGACCATCCCATAGATCGAGAGGAACTTGAGCACGCGTCGAGGTGTGGATCCTTGTTTGGCAAACTGCTCGATTTCTGTCTTGGCGAGTTCATACGCGGCTTGTTCGAGTACATCGCCTCGTGCGAAAATGCGTTGTCCGACAGTGATCGAACGACGGACGGGCTGTACACGACCCGCCGCGGCTTCCTGCGTCGCTGAGGTCGCGGACTGATCGAACGCAAAGGTTGGTCGTGTCTCGTGTCCGAGTCGATTGACAACCACAGTGTGTACCGGATCGACGAACCCCGCGATGCGGACCATCCGATCGATCTCGGTCTTGAACTGTTCGGTGTTGTCGATGTTGATTACATCCACACGGCTGATCCGCGCTGGGGGTTGGATACCTTCTTCTGCAGGACCAAAGCGCAGCTCGATTTGTGTGTTGAGTCCCTCTTGTGTGGCACGCTGCCAAGTCTGACGATCCAGAAGCGGGCGCCGGCGGAGGATTTCATCGAGCGAGTTCACATGATCGATCCACAGCTGCAGACTCGCCTCCTGTGAAGCGGTCTCACGGAGCGTGTTGAAGGATTCTTCAGTCAGTCCAAAGCGGACGCGGATGTCGCGGTCAACCTCGTCAAGGCTTGCAACGCCTCCGAGTGTGCGAGGAAGATTCGCGAGCGAAGCGCGGATCTCTTCGAGTACGGGCAAGTCCGCGTTGTGTATGCGAGGCACATTGAGCCGAGCGGCCTGCTTCTGCATCTGTGTCTGCTGGACATCCTCCGTATTGAACTCAACACGCGAGGTCCGTGTATGCTGCATGACCTGGCCGACGGAGACGAGGAGTTGTCCTCGTGTCCAGTTGGTGATCGAACCCACGACAAGCGTGAACACAATGATCGCGATCGTCCCCCAGAACAAGTTGGGAGAGGAGACCAGGTCCGCGAGCCGTTGGCGGATCGGCTTGTTCCCAACGCGCACAGTGGATCTTCGCTGGATCGACCCTGTGCGAGCTTGGGATCGGCTCGAGGACTTGGATTGAGATTTTGTAGAGTCTTTGGCCATATTGGTCGTTGGGTCTGCTACCGAACCCATGCCCTTGGTATCGGGCCTTTCGCCGAGCGACTGAGTTCTGAGAGTCGCATTTATACCTGCTCGGCTCCTCAATCATAAGCGTCGCCATTGGTCTGTATGGGAAGCTCGCGTGGTCGATGGTTGAGCGGATGATATATTCAGCGTCCAAAAACGGTTATTCTGAGTCAATATCAACACATCGAGGCAGTTCCACGATCATTGTGGTCCCTTGCTGAGGGATGCTGCTGACTCGGATCGTGCCGCCGAGGATCCGCGCCGAGTGCTTGACGATCGCGAGTCCCAGGCCTGTTCCTCTGCGAGCCGAGGACCCTGTGCGTGCTTCATCAACCTGGTAAAACCGCTCGAAGATGCGATTCTGATGCGCCAGCGGGATCCCGATTCCCTGATCTTTGACACTGATACGCACACCCAACTCGTGTTTGAGATCGCTTGGAGCCGGATTCGTTGGATCCACCGATATTTTCACGGCTTCCGCTCGGATCGTGATCTTGGTCCCTTCGTTCGCAAACTTGGTCGCGTTCTCGATGAGATTCCGCAGGATCAATCCGATCAGCGATTCGTCTGTATAGATAGATAGCGCTTCTTCATCGATCTTGGTCACAATTTCAAGATCCCGGCGTTCACAGATTGGTTGGAACGGCGAGGAGATTGTGGTGATCAAGTCGCGCAGATGAACCTCTGATACCACGAGTGCTACAGAGGGGGTTTCCAGTTTGGACAGATCGAGCAGGTCCTTGACCATCAAGTCAAGCCGTGTCGCGTTCTCTGAGATCATCCCGACGAGCTTGCGTGTCATCTCCGGATCATTCTGTGCAGGACCATCGAGCGTATCGACGGCTCCGAGAATCGATGCGATCGGTGTGCGCAGTTCATGACTGGCATTCGCCGCGAAATCTGCTTTGAGTGTGACCGAGCGTGTGAGCTCAGTGATATCAGTGAAGGTACACACGGCGCCCCCAGTGCTCTGGATCGGATCAGCGGCAACATCGAAGATCCGTATATCCATCCCTACAGGGAGTTCAAGCCGAGCATGACCCGCTTCGCCTTGTCGCGCAAGCAGTTCGAGTTCGCACACTGCGTGCTGAGTGATCAGTGTGTCGAAGAGTTCCCCTTGCAGTTGTCGTCCTGATCCGAGGATCGATCTTGCTGCTTTGTTGACCTGGACAATCGTGCCGTTGTTGTCCGTTGCGATTACTGGGACATCCGCAGAATCGAGAATCGAGCGGAGACGGCTCATGGATTGCTTCGCAAGATCAACTGACGCTCGAGCTTGTGTGTTGCGTCGTCGATGCTCATCGAGCGAACGCGCGTAGGTCCGATGGATCATCGTGAGCCAGATCAGTGCGACCATCGCGATCAACAACATCATCGGCTCAAAGATACTGACAATGATCGCGCCAGCAAGAATCGAAGCGGGGAGCGTCCACAATCGAATCCTGCTGTATGGGATATCAAACTCGGACATCGAGTGTTGGCTGGATTCAGGATTTGTGGGGAGGGTGCCCATAACAGTGGAACACTATATAGGTAGTCTTCTATGGACGATATCGATCCATACAAGCATGTTGCTCGGATGTTTCGTACTTTCAGCCGTCTGCAGGCTCATCGGCGCGATATCCGACCGCTCGCACTGTGGAGATCAGGTTCGAGTGATCCCCAAGCTTCTTACGAAGCGAGGTGATGTGAACATCAACGGTGCGAGGGGTGACAGTCACCGCCGGCCCAATCGCTTGACTGATCAGTTCCGCACGCGAGAGGACTTTGCCTTTCGATCGCACGAGTGTTGAGAGCAGACGGAACTCAGTGATCGTGAGCTGGATCGGGTTGCCGTCGACTGTGACATGATGCTCGCCGAGGTTGATGTGCAAAGGTCCGAGCGTGAGTTCTGAGTCGGGATCGGAACTCGTTGCTGTGCGCCGAGCGAGCGTTTGAATGCGCGCCAGCAGAATCTGCATCGAGAACGGCTTGGAAACATAGTCATCCGCGCCTGCATCCAATCCTTCAAGCTCGTGCGCTTCATCGGCTTTCGCCGTGAGCATCAGGATCGGGATTTTGCTTGTCTGTGGATTGGAGCGCAGTCGTTTCGCGACTTCGATGCCGTTGAGTCTCGGCATCATGATGTCCAGAACAATGATGTCAGGGACTTTGGATTCTGCGAGCTCAACCGCTTTGACACCGTCTTCTGCAGTGATCACTGAGTGCCCGGTCTGTTTGAGGTTGTACTCGATCAGATCACGGAGATCTTGCTCATCGTCAACCACCAGTACATGAAGTGATTCGATCATGGATACAGCGCCCGCTTTGTGTGAACTCATTTTTCGCTCCGGATCAATGTTGTTCCAATCGTAGAGGTCGCGTTTTGGAGCCGAGAAGCTCAAAACCAGAGTTCACGGAATCCAAACATTCTGCGCCAGTGTGGGTTACGGCATATTTGTTCGCATTATATTCGGAGTGTCGTGTGGGTAGTCGCAAAATCTTCGATGCATGATTTGCGCCGAATTGGCGTTTTTTGAGCCATGAGCAGGTGTAGCCGATATTTTTCACCCTGAGGGGATCAAATTTGATAGTTAGTGCCAACAAAAGGTCGAATAATGTGACTCACGATGGTTAGCACTGCCTATCATCGGCCAGAGACGAGTTGTGCGGAATACAGCTCGCCCGACAAATAGACATTTCCAAATCACTGCCCAACGAGAAGGAGCACTGAAATGAAGAAGACTATTACGACCCTCGCATTGGTCACCATGAGCGGCTCGGCGCTTGCTCAGTCCGGACTTGACATCGATCGCGCTTACGCAGCAGAACTGCGTGCAGATGCGAACACCCGCTCGAGCCTCCTCGGTTCGAACGCTGGTAGCCTCGATGTTGAAGTGTTCACCCAGTTCCGTTACACCTACAACAGCCGCGACGAAATCGCTCCAGGTACTGCCCTCGGCGATTCCGACACCACTGTTGGCTTCTCCGCTCCACGCACTCAAGTCCGCTTGAGCGGTGGCGTTGAAGGTACCGACATCACCGGTCACATTTCGTTTGACTTCGGTGGTGCTTGGGACCACGGCCGCACCGGCAACCGCGCTGGTATTGGTCCAGGTACTCCGACATTTGGTGATGGCGATGCAACCCTCCGTGACGCATACGCAACCTGGGGTCTCGATGACAACTGGACCTTCCTCTTCGGTCAAATGAAGAACCCACTGCACTTCGAGTCAAATGTTGCTCCTGAGCACTCACAAGGCGTTGAGCGTTCACTGACCAACTCGTTCTTCGATGTTCAGTACACCCAAGGTATCGGTTTCAACTACACCGATGACGAGTGGAAGTTCACCTTCGTGCTCTCCGACGGACCTGTGGCACAGAACACTTTCTACACCGCAGCTCCACTCGGTACCGCTGTCAACTTTGAGTCAGACTTCTCCCTGACTGGTCGTATTGATTGGCTCGTCTCGGGTAACTGGGATCAGTTCGCTGACTTTGCTTCCTGGCAGGGCTCGAACGACGGCTTCCGCGTCGGTGCTGGTCTCCACTGGTCACAAGCTGGTGACACCAACCCACTCCTCGGTGCAATCGACACCCAAACTGTCACTGCATGGACTGTCGACGCTCAGTACGAGTCCGACGGATGGGGCCTCTTCGCTGCTTACATGAGCACCAATGTTGACAACGACCTCCTCGCTGGTGGTAGCGTCGACCAGACCGACGAAGGCTTCGTCCTTCAGGGTAATGTGTTCATGACTGAGCAGTTCGAGCTCTTCGGTCGCTACGACATCATCATCCTCGAAGATGACCCAGCAGCGATCACTCCACTCGCAGCAACCGACGACGATCACTACTCGACCATCACCGTTGGTTTCAACTACTACCTCGTCCCAGAGTCCTACGCTGCACGCTTCTCGATGGATGTCGGCTTCGGTCTCGACGACTCCACCGGTCTTGACACCCGTAGCTTCTACGACACCGCTACCACCGGTTACATCGGCGGTATGGGTTCGGCTACAGGTATCGAGAGCGAACTCACAATCCGTGGCCAGTTCTCGCTCCTCTTCTGAGTTCGCGAACCTGATCACAAACATCATCTGATGTGACACGCGAGGGATCTTCGGATCCCTCGCGTTCTTTTTTGTGTGATCTCAAAATCGCGTAAGTGGTCGCAGCAAAGTCAGTTGAAAGTGTGTTAAGACCAATTAACGCAAGTTCTTAACAATTCAGATTGTCAACAGACTATAAAGCGTTCGTCAAGATCATATGTGATCTCTGTAAAGACCAACACACCACAAACTGGAGACTGATGTGAAATCCATCACCACGGCAGCTGTCCTTCTCGCTACAGCTTCATCACTTTCAACAACAGCGATTGCGGCCGAAAGAGAAGAACTGCTTGATCTTTCAAGGGCAATGAATTCTGAAGAGTATGTCTATGCATCAGCGATCGGATCACCACTCCCAGAGCGATTCAAGTCGAGTGTGCAGCTTCAGTTCAGATACAATGTCAACAAGCGTGACAACGATAGCACAACGCTCGCGGGTCCTGAAGAGGATCTGACTGTCGGGTTCACCAACCGCCGAACGAAGTTTGGACTCGAAGCGAAAGTGACCGAGAAGATCAAAGGCAAGGTCAAGTTCGCGTTCAGTCAATCCAGTGGTCGAGCGATACTCGAAGATGCGAATCTTACTTGGAAGCTCACCGATACCATCTCGATCAAAGCCGGTCAATATAAGGCACCGCTCCTTCGTGAAGAGAATATCTCGTCAACCAAGCAGCTTGCAACCGATCGTTCTTCAGTCAACGAGACCTACAACCAAGACTTTACGCAAGGGATCGAACTCATCATCACTGAGGAAGATTGGAGACTCTTCCTGCATTTCAATGACGGATTCGGTGCTGAGAACACATTTTACACTTCAGGAGCTGAAGCCGACTATGCAGTGACATTGCGTGGTGAGCTCAAGTTCGGAGAAGCATCCTGGGGTCAATACAAGCAGTTCACCTCGTTCAGGGGAGCTAACACTGGACTCATGCTCGGTGCCGCGGTGCATCACCAAGCCATGGGAAGCACAAACCCCTCGACCACTCCGACCACAGACATGACGACCGCGACAGTGGACGCGTCGTACCTCGGAGACGGCTGGAATCTCTACGGCGCCGGGGTCTGGCGTTCGATGGACACGGGACTCATGACCCTCACCGATGGTGGATACATCCTGCAAGGTGGTGTGTTCGTTTCAGATCAAGACGAGTTCTTTGCACGATGGGATCTGATCGATCCATCCAACAACAACCCAATCGTCGTTGGAACAAGCGGCAACTCAGACTTCAATGTCTTCACCTTCGGATGGAACCACTACATCATCCCAGAATCACACGCCGCGAAGTTTACACTGGAAATCCAGCACTACGCGGATCCAACCACCGAATCGATCGTGTCGATCCGCGGCAACCTGCTCCCTGACTCGATGTCGAGTCAGTTCGCCGCGACCGCACAGATCCAGTTGCTCTTCTGAGCACTTGATATTCATTCTTATACATTCTTGAACTCAGGAGAGAGAGTTCATCAATGCCCGCATTCGTGCGGGTTTTACATGCGCTCAACAGTGGGGATTCCGAGCGTGGCGCAGCCATCTTCGAGGACGCGCAGCGCGAGCATGCTTAGGCGCAAGCGACCATCTCTTGTGGAGTCATCCACGCCGTCCTTGAGCACGGGACACTGCTCATAGAACTTGGAGAACAGCGATGCAAGCTCAAAGAGGTATCCGCACAGTCGGTGGGGCTCGTAGTTGGTTGCAGCAGCATTGACGACTGTTGGGTAGCGAAGCACCATCAGCGCCATCGAGCGTTCTGCGGGCTCACTGAGTGAGAACTCGGCGCTCGAAGCGGCGTTGATATCCACGCCTTTCTCCTCCGCTTTGCGGAACATGGAGCGGATGCGTGCTATTGAGTACAAGACATATGGACCTGTATCGCCTTCAAACGCCATCATCCGATCGAAGGAGAAGACATAGTCGCGGATGCGTTCAGTGGAGAGGTCTGCGTATTTCACCGCCGCCATCGCGATCGCGGATGCGGTTTTGACGCGTTCCTTCTCGCTCAGATCCTTCGAGCGTGCATCGACCTCTGTCTTCGCTCGTTGCTCCGCTTCGTCGAGCAGATCCGTCAAGCGGACATTCTCGCCTGAACGCGTCTTGAGTGGTTTGTTGTCCTCACCAAGCACATTCCCAAACGCGGCGTGGACCATCGTCGCGGCGTTCCCTTGTGGATTCATGTCGTACCCTGCTTTGTGCGCGGCGCCGAAAACCTGCTTGAAGTGCAGCGACTGACGCGCATCGACGCAGTAGACCAGTTCATCACCCCCAAGCGTTCCAGCACGACGCTTGATCGCCGCGAGGTCTGTGGTCGCGTAGAGGAATCCGCCATCGCGTTTGCGGATAATCATCGGCTCTTTGATCCCATCGACACGCACAACCAGCGCCCCGTCGTCTTCCTCCGCGATCCCACGCGAGATCAGGTCATCAACCAGCGGTCCAAGTTCATCGCGATAGGTGGACTCTCCTGCACTGTGCTCATCCGTGATGTTCGCGTGCAAACGCTCACAGGTCGCGAGACACGCGCCCATCGTGATGTCGTAGATCCGCTGCCACACAGCGACCGATCGCTCATCGCCAGCTTGCAGCGTCACCAAACGCGACTTGGCGCGTTCCATCGCTTCGTCCGCGTCCGCGATGCGTGCTTCGAGTTCTATCTCTGCTTTCGCGTGTCCGCCGACTTTCGTAATGATCTCCAGCGCCTTGCGTTCCGCTTTGCATTTCGCTTGCGCGGCTTTGTATTCCTTGTTCAACTGATCGAGTGTGATCGTGCTCAGATCCGTTCCAGAATCTTCAAGCTCGATGAGCCGCTCGACGACCATCGCGATCGGGAGTCCCCAATCCCCGACATGGCTCTGACGCTTGACGACATGACCCAATCGTTCCTGAAGCTTCGCGATCGCGTCGCCGATGACTGTTGAGCGGAGGTGTCCCACATGCATTTGCTTTGCGAGATTGACGCCGCAGACATCGACCACGATGGTTTTGGGTTGTGGAGGTGCTTCGATCCCGAGTTGATCGGTATCGAGTGCTTGGAGCGCTGTGTTCAGTGCTTCAGGGAGCAGTGAGACATTGATGAATCCGGGTCCCGCGATTGACTCCTCTGTCAGTGGTTGAGCGATCCCTGTGACATCGATCGCTTCGACGATCTTGGACGCAAGATCACGCGGCTTCATGCCGTGTCGCTTCGCGATCGGCATCGCACAGTTGGACTGGAAATCTCCGAGCTTGGGTTGACGCGATGGACCGATGTGCGCCATCACCTGATCGTCAGGAATATCGGGAATCACGGCTCGGATCGCATCGCAGAAGCGTTGATCGAGGAGTGCCGCGGGATCCAGTGTCGGCGGATTGGTCGCTTGATTCTGTGTTTCGGTGCTCATCGAGCAAGTGTAGGTATCACACCGGAATCTAGCCGTCCAATCGACCCTCATCGACCGGATCTTCATCCAGCGGAGCGTTCATCCGAGCTTGAATCTGCTCTGGAGACTCGATCGCGTCCTCGCTCGATGCAACCACGGCGCAGACCATACAGTCGCCTGTCACATTGCAACTCGTTCTGCACATGTCGAGTATCCGATCGACGCCGAGGATGACCGCGATCCCCTCGAGCGGGATCCCGACGCTCTGGAGCACAATCACGAGCATGATCATCCCGACCCCTGGAACCCCAGCCGTCCCGATCGATGCGAGCGTTGCTGTGAGCACGATGGTCAGTTGCTGCGAGATGCTCAGATCCATGCCATACAACTGTGCGATGAAGACCGCCGCGACCCCTTGGTAGAGCGCCGTGCCGTCCATGTTGATGGTCGCTCCGATCGGGAGCACGAACGCGCTGACCTCTTCCTTGATCCCCATCCGCTGTTCGCAGCACTCCATTGTGACTGGGAGTGTCGCGGACGATGAAGCTGAGGAGAATGCGAGCAACTGCGCTGGACTGATTGCTCTGAAAAAGCGTCCGTAACCGATGCCGCTGGAACCAGTCAGCACGCGAAGCACGAGCGGATAGATGATGAACATCATCGTTGCGAGTCCCGCGACGACAACGAGTGAGTACGCCGCGAGCGAGCCGAGGATGTCCAGTCCCAGTTCCGCGATCTGCTCAACAATGAGCGCGAACACGGCATACGGCGCGATCATCAGCACGATCTCAACAATCTTGATGATTACATCCGTCATCGCGTCAAAGAACTTGATGACGACAACCGCTTTCTCGCGCTTGATCAGTGTCAGCGCGATCCCGACAAGGAGCGACGCGAAGACTACCTGCAGCATGTTCCCAGCCGCGATCGCTTCGAATGGATTCTTTGGGACGATGTTGAGCACCGTGTCCCAGACATCGGGTTTCTGTGCCGCGAGGACCTTCTCTTGTGCTTGCTCTCCGAACTGCGCCACGAATCCGTCGCGTGTTTCTTCGCTCACGAACGATCCAGGCTTCGCGATATTCGCAAAGAGCAGTCCAATGCTGATCGCGACCGCCGTGGTCACAAGGTAAATCCCGATGGTCTTTCCACCGATACGGCTGAGTTTGGAGAGGTCATTGAGACTCGAAGCGCCCACGATCAGACTGAACACCACGATCGGGACGGCGATGAAACGCAACCCACGCAGGAACAGATCCCCCACAAATCCGTTGAGATTCCGCACAAAGAGCGCTGCACGCGCGGCGATGCTCGGATCTTGATTGACCGCTTCGATGTCTGATCCGTTGACCCACGCAGAGGGATCATCGATCCCCATCGAGTTCCATGTGGAGGCGTCCCACAGCGTGTTGATCGCGAGCCCCACGACGATGCCGAGGATCAAGCCGATGAGGATTTGCCAGTGCAGTGCGATTTTGGGTCGTGTGCTCAAGAGTACTCTCCGTGTTTGCTTCCACGATACCGCATACTGCTTCGTTCGGCCAGTTGCAAGATGCTCTCCTACACTTCCCGATGCCGCGCATGCGTTCCAGTCAATCCAGCCGATCCCGATTCCGTGCGTATCTCCAGCGTCGCAAAGACCGCAAGCACACTCAGCAGGTCCACGAATCGGTCGATGATTCGCTCCAGAAAGCTCGCGAATCCCGAACTCGCCGCAGCGCATTGGGATTGCTCAAGCAGTTCTGGAAGCTGCTCTCCGGATTCCAATGGACCGTCGTCGCGTCGCTCTTGACACTCTCGATCAGTGTCGGCTTGGGACTCGCGATGCCGATGAGCACGAAGGTTGCGATCGATTACATCATCACCGATGCGCCAGGCCCCACAGGGCTCCCTGAGTTCCTCGGCGATCATGATGGCTCGCGATCCAATCGGGTCGCTCTGATTTGGCAACTCGGCGGGGTCATGCTCGTGATTACCGCGGGATCGATCATCTTCGGCATGTGGGGACGCTGGCAGTGCACACGCATCACCAAACGCGTGCAGGTCGCGCTCCGAAAGCGAGTGTTCGATCATGCGTCGCGTCTTCCGCTGCATCGGATCCATCATCTCAAATCAGGAGGTGTGTCCTCGATCCTGCGTGAAGACGCAGGAGGAGTGGGGGATCTGATCTTCTCGATGATCTACAACCCATGGCGTGCGATCATCCAGTTTCTCGGCACACTCGTTGTGCTTGTTTGGATCGATTGGCGTTTGGTCATCGGAGCGATCGTGCTGCTCCCATTGATATGGGTTTCGCACAGAACATGGATCCAGCGCATCCGGCCGATGTACCGAGATATTCGTTCTCGAAGAGAAGGCATCGATGCGATGAGCGCCGAAGCCTTCGCGGGAATGCGCGTCGTACGAGCATTCAATCGACGACAAGCCGAAGCGGCTCGATTTACGAGCGAGGGTCATCTGCTCGTGCGTCAAGAGCTCTATACCTGGTGGTGGGCGCGCAGTATCGAGATCGTTTGGCAAGTCCTGATCCCAGTCGCGTCGATCGCCGTACTGCTCTACGGCGGGACAGCAGTCATCGACGGCTCCCTCACGATCGGCGATCTCATGGCGTTCAGCGCGTACCTCCTCGCGCTGCTTGGACCACTGGAAGCACTCGTCGCAAGCGCTACCAATGTGCAGAACAACCTCGCGGCGCTCGATCGGGTGCTCGATCTACTCGACGAAGATCAGGAGTTCGCGAGCACAGCACCAACCAGGAGCATCGAACCGGCGCTCGTGCGTGGACAGCTTGAGATCAATGAGCTCGCGTACGCGTATCCGATCCGAACCAAGACTAAAGACCCACAAAGCGGCAAGATCGAACGCGGAGAGCAGGTCCTGCACGACATCTCGCTCTCGATCGCGCCAGGCGAAACGATCGCGCTCGTCGGGGCTTCAGGAGCGGGAAAGACCACTTTCTGCAACCTGATCGCACGCTTCGATGATCCCACTGTTGGTAGGATCTCGATCGACGGCATCGACCTGCGAGATATCCCGATCGAGCAATACCGATCATTGCTCGGGATCGTCGAGCAGGATGTGTTCCTGTTCGATGGATCGGTGGGAGAGAACATCGGTTACGCACGCCGGCGAGCTTCGCAAGAAGATATCATCGCCGCTGCAGAAGCCGCCAATGCGCACACATTCATCTCAGAGCTGGAGCACGGCTACGACACAGTCATCGGAGAGCGAGGCATCCGACTCTCCGGAGGTCAGAAGCAGCGCATCGCGATCGCTCGCGCCATCCTCGCAGATCCGAAGATCCTGATCCTCGACGAAGCGACGAGCTCGCTCGATACCGAATCTGAGCGATTGATTCAGCAAGCACTTGGGACACTCATGGAGTCACGGACGAGTTTCGTAATCGCGCATCGATTAAGCACAATCCGTCACGCGAGCCGTATCGTGGTCCTCGAAGACGGCACTATTCAAGAGGTCGGCACACACGAGCAACTCCTCGAAGCCGACGGTCGATACGCACAGCTCCTGAAAATGCAGCTCACGGATGATTCGGACGAACTGGCACAACGCCACTTGTGAAGAAGCGATTCTTGATCGATTGAGTTATGGATGGGAAATAGGGGATCAGAGATTCGAACTCTGACTAAAGGTATCAGAAACCTTCGTGCTACCGTTACACCAATCCCCTGAATGCTGTCCGTTCTGGACACAGTATCCTAGACCCACGATCTGTCGGGGCAACTCTAATCAGTGGTCAGGTCTCGCAATCGCCTATGCTCAGTCATGCCCAGAACGCTCCAGATTATCGTTGCTTTCACGATCCTGATGTTCCCGATGTCGCTCTTCGCACAGCCCCAGCTCCCTGCATGTCCAGAGGATCGGGATCAAGGGTTGTGGTCATTTATGGATCGCTATTTGCTCGCGCTTTATGACAGTGATCCGAGCAGCTATTACTTCATCCTGGAAGATGAGTCGCGTCTGGATGAGCTCGCCGATGTTTCCGCCGCGGCTCAGCAGGTCTGGATTGATACAGAACGAGAGCTCCTCAACGAGCTCCGCTCGCTCGACCAATCCGGATTCAACGAAGCGGATCGGACGGACTTCGATCTGCTCCAATACGAACTGAGCGTGAATCAGCAGCGAGCGAGGTACAAGAGCTTCCAGACACCGATCACCTCGATCGGAGGTCCTCAGATCTGGCTCCCTCAAATGGGATCACGGCTCCCGATGAGCACGCAGGCGCACAAGGAGATGTACCTCACCCGGCTCAAGCGCGTCGATATCCAGATCGGGGATCACATCGACAACATGCGAGCCGGGATTCAATCAGGACGCGTCCCGCCGAGAGTGGTGGTTGAGCCAGCCGTGCAACAAGCACTCGCACAGTGCAGCGCCGAGATCCGAAACGATCCGTCCCAATCACCCTTCTACGCACCCTTTGCGAGTATCGATCAAAGGAGCGAACTCGCGAGGGAGGCACAATCAGTCATCGCGGATCGGATCGTGCCGGTCTTCATGGAACTCGCGTTGTTTCTTCAGAACGAATACATCCCGGCATGCCGAGAGTCCTTCGGTGCCAGTGATGGGATCGACGGCATCGAGGGGTACAACTCCGCGCTCGCGATGCACACGACCATCCCGACGATCACTGCAGAGTCGATCCACAACATCGGTTTGGGTGAGGTCGAACGGATCAAACGCGAGATGATGCAAGTCATCAGCCAGACCGATTGGATCGCCGATCCAAACCACGGCGGTTTCCTCGATACCACTCCGGAGCATCTCTTCTCAGTGTTTACCAACTACCTCCGGACAGATCCGCGCTTCTACCACAACGATCCGGATGAACTGCTTGAGGAGTATCAAGCGATTGCCAAACGCGTGGATCCTGGAATGTCCGAGTTGTTCTATCGACTCCCGCGTTTGTCCTACGGTGTCAAGCGACTTCCTGAGTACCAAGAGGCAAACGCGCCCACGGCGTATTACTACCCTGGGAATCTCCAATCGGGAGTTCCAGGTTACTTCATGGCTAACTGCTCGAAGCTTGACCAGCGGCCTCGCTATGAGATGATCGCGCTGACAATGCACGAAGCGGTGCCGGGACACCATCATCAGTACGCACTTGTCGATGAGATCGAGAACCAGCACCCGATCCGGCAAACGATGGGATTCACGGCGTTCGGAGAGGGTTGGGCACTCTATGCTGAGGCGCTGGGACTCGAGATGGGTGACAAGTCCACCAATGGACTCTACAGCGATCCATACGATAACTTCGGTCGGCTCAACATGGAGATGTGGAGAGCGTTGCGATTGGTTGTGGACACCGGACTGCACGCGAAGGGTTGGACTCGTCAGCAAGCAATCGACTACATGATCGAGAACAGTGCCTTAGCGCCCCACAACATCGAATCGGAGGTTGATCGATACATCGGTTGGCCCGGACAAGCGACGGGCTACATGATCGGACTACTGACGATCAAGGGACTGCGCCAATACGCGGAGCGTGAACTCGGAGATGCGTTTGATCTGCGTGCATTCCATGATGAGATTCTCAAGGACGGCTCGATCCCATTGCCATTGCTTGAAAAACAAATCACCCGCTGGGTAATGTCCCAGCGGGCTGATGTGATGCCTTGAGTGTGCGAAGTGGTGTGAGCGACCAATCAGCCGATCGTGCCGTCGGTTCCAGTCGCTTTCCACTGATTGTCGTTGCGACTCAGTGGCTTGGCGCGACCGAATGATGCTCGCTTGCGTTGGAGTTCAGTCATCGGAAGTGTCGGAGTGGAGCCGCCGACCTCTTGATCAAGATCTACAGTGCCTTTGGTTTCCGGCTTGTTCTTTGATTGGTCTGACGAACCAACCGGTGGTCCGAGTCTCTTGCTGCGAGCGTCGTCGATGGATCGGTCCATCTTGTTGAGCAGTGCTCGGACTTCATTGAATGCTTTTCCATTGCTTTCCATAAGAACAAACCTCCGTTGCTCCATGCATCGGCGGCACAATCGACGGACTTGGCCCGGGAATCCGCGTCGAACGATTTCCAGCGGATGCTGTGCCGATTATGACGGTGGGGTGGTGGGATATCGAAAGCAGACCTTCCATGGGGCCCGTTTCTTCTCCGCTGAGCTGGATTTGGGGTGATTTCTGATTCCTCCTGAAGCGCTGTATAAAGTTTCGGACTATGGATCAACCAACCAATCCCGAAACTCAAGCCGCTCATCCTGCTCATCATCCGGCGTACGGATGGACGCACCCCTCAGATTCTGCGATGTCGATGATCCCTCAGTCGATGCGTGTCCAAGCTCGCCGGGACTTATTCTGGTCCAATGTCGTTCGGGATTCCCTCATGGCGATGTCCAGCGCCGCGGCAAGCTCCAGCGCTCGCTTAAGCCCAACCCCCTCAGCCGCTCAGCACTCGACTTCACCAGTCGATGACCTCTTTGATGGACGCATGGGCATCATCACCTCACTCGGACAACGGATCCCGATCGCGGATATCTTCCCTCTCTTCGCGTGCTCATCGACAGGGTCCCAAGCGGATCGAGAGCGCTCCGCGGATGTCCAGTGCACAATCTTCAGAGTAACGACGCCGACCGGAGAGTCGTATACGCTCCCGATCTCGCAGATCATCGGGATCCACTCGATTACTGAAGAACTGTTGCAGCAGCTCGAATCTGCATCCGAGGACCTCCAAGAGCACGAATCCGATTCCGGAGAACGGCTTCCCTTCGGTTTTGCGGCATACACCTCGCTGGCACGCTCCGAAGCGGAACGAAACGCCGCTCAGAGTCCAGAAACGCAAGATTGAAGCGGATCTGATCTCTGATTTCTTGTGGTCGACTGGGAATAAGGGTATCCGAACGAGCGTTCTGATTTGAACCCGATCTCTCCCTATACTCACCTCTGGAGTTTATGTATGTCCGTATTGATCGCGATCCCTGTTTACAACGAAGCCGGTTATGTGCGAGGCGTCCTCGATCGCGTGCGTGAATACGCCGACAACATCCTCCTCGTCGATGACGGATCGACCGATGGCACTCCAGAGATCCTTGAGGAACTTCGCGAGCCGATGGGACTCGACATCATCCGACACCCAACCAACTACGGCTACGGCAGAGCGCTCCGAGAGAGCTTCGAGTTCGCTTCTCGTGAAGGGTACGACTGGGTCATCACGATGGACTGCGACGAGCAGCACGAGCCGGCGCATATCCCAGATTTCATGGCCGCGATCGAGCGGGAAGATCTGGACATCATCTCAGGATCTCGCTATCTCAATCTAGATGCGCAGAGTGACATCGCTCCGGCGGATCGTCGAGCGATCAACATGACGCTCTCCAATGAGATCAACGATCGCTTGGGATTCACGCTCACCGACTCGTTCTGCGGATTCAAAGCGCATCGTGTCTCCGCGATGGACAGCATCACACTGACAGAAGATGGATACGCATTCCCGATGCAGCTCTGGGCGCAAGCCGCGGCTCATAATCTCCGCGTTGGTGAAGTTGAAGTTGACCTCATCTACAACGACCCCAACCGAACCTTTGGGGGTGGACTGGATGATTCGGAGCATCGACTCGCGCATTATCGCGAGGTGCTCGACGAAGAGATCGCCGCCGCGTTCGCGCAGGTACAAGCAATTGCTACCGCGTCGAGTGATTCGGAGTCTGGTTGTCGCTGTTGTTGATCGGATGAGAGCGCATGTCTACGGCACAGGAAATCGAGCGCATGTCCGCATCACACCAAGACTCGCTCAAACCAACAGTCCAGTTGCTTCCAGAGGTCAATCGCTGGCCCAGTAGCTTCCAAACACCAACAAAAAATGCTTTGCTTTCGCTGCGGGCAAAGCTCGATCTTCCATCGGATCGTCCCATCGTTGCGTCTGGACATCAGTCCATCGTGTTCCATCCTGGGATCATCGCGAAACTTATCGCGCTCGATCATGTCGCGAAACACTCAGGCAGCGCCAGCGTCTGGATCGTTCCTGATCAGGATGTTGTTGATCCCGCTCTGGTGCGCACACCGACTACTGAGGGCAGGTTTCTCACAGAGCAGATGATTCGTTTGGGTGGTGAGTCGAACCTGAACGCGCCGTCTGCTGTCTTGCCCGCGATCGAGATCGATCAAGACCTGCATGAGTCACTCTCAGAGATCGCTTCTTGGTTGATGGGGTACGAGCATGAAGGATCCATCGCAGAGCAGTTCGCGAGCGCGACGATTGGATACCTGTGCGAGCTGCTTGATCTGGAGCTGCCGATTCTGATTTATGCTTCTGAGTTGATCGCGAGCGGAGCAGGCACTGAACTGATTGATGCGATGTTCGAAGATCCAAGAACCGCCGCAACGAAGTACAACCAGAGTGTTGAGCAACATCCCGATGCGGGTGTTCGTCCATTGATGATGACTGAAGATTCAGTCGAGCTTCCGCTTTGGCGCGTCGAAGGACATGCACGCACTCAAGTCATCGTCAGAGACGGCGATTCCATCGATCGATCGAATCTCATGCCGACGGGATTGCTTATGACCGCGATCATGCGATCGCAGCTCTGCGAGCTCTTCATCCACGGCATGGGCGGATACGAATACGACCAGATCACTGAGCATTGGATCCGAAGCTGGAGGGGCGAAGAACTCGCTCCGGCCGTGGGCGTCAGCGCGACGATGATGATCGAGCATACATCGGATCACGACATCCCCGAACCTGCTCAAGCGGCATGGATTGCGCATCACGCGAAGCACGATCCATCGATGCTCGGTGACCAACAAGCCGCGGCTCAGAAAGAAGAGCTTGTCCAGTCGATCAAGACCGCCAAAGCGGATGGAAATCGAATCAAAGCCGCGGAGTTGTTCGCGCAGATGCAATCGCTGCTTCAAGACACACGATCTTCCAACGCGCCGACTCTGGAGCAGTTCA
Source organism: Phycisphaeraceae bacterium (assembly GCA_009827215.1). Taxonomy (GTDB): domain Bacteria; phylum Planctomycetota; class Phycisphaerae; order Phycisphaerales; family UBA1924; genus UBA1924. The sequence continues at coordinate 21,546 of WUAJ01000001.1, read as the reverse complement.
GGTCAGATGCTCAGAACGCGCGAAGAGCGTCAAGGTCCAAGGAACTCGCTAAGGATCGAACATGGGGATTCCCGTTCTACTCTACAGAGCAGCTCAAGTCGCTCAAAGATCAGATAGTCCAGGCATTGGTTGAATCGCACTGATATCCTAGTTCATGATGAATGTGGTCCGAGTCTGGTTCGTTTGTGCTGTAGCGATTCTGTTCATGTCGGGATGTGGGCAATCGAACACTCCTGAGCAAAGCGGGGCGTCTCAGACGCTCGAAGAATGGCGTTTCGCGGTGCTCTCGCCTGGGATGGCGGTGATAATCCGCGATCTGGGATACGAAGACCTCATCGTCGCAAAGCACGACTACGACTTGGTTCTCTCGGATCAAGTACCAAGTGCCGGATCAGAACTCGGATTTGATCTGGAAACTCTGATCCAGACGAATCCAACACATGTGTTTTTCCAGACAACATCGACCACACGCTCAGCAGAGTTTCTTCGAGCAGCAGAGGATTATGGGTGGATCATCTTTGAGCGTCCTCTGAACACGCTTGATCACATCGCATCGACGATGGATGATCTGCACTTCCTACTCAACGGCGTTCCACAGCGAGAGAAGCGTCAGTACGACATGAACGAGGTGTTTGCAAGCGCACTGCCGAGCGTGGTGCTTGCCGAGTCGTGGACGGATCTGGGACCGATCGCGGACAAGATTGGTCGTGTGCTTGTGCTCGGGTCGCTCGATCCCATCGGCGCGATGGGGCCGGGATCGTACCACTACGAGTTGATCGAGCGGATCGGAGCGAATCCGGCGATCGAATCAGGTTCGATGTGGATCGAGATGGACTACGAAGATCTGATCACGCTCAATCCCGATGCGATCATCCTCATCGCACCAAGACAACCAAGCGAAGCGGATCGCTTCGCGGCGCCGATTGAACTCTCTCAAGAACAGATCGAAGAACGATTCGGGCCTCTGATGGATCTCCCGATCTCTGCGATGCAGACGAATCGGCTCGCGATTATCGAGCATCCGCTCGGATTGCTGCCTTCAGGATCGCTCGGAGAAGTCGCGGATCAGATCCGTGAGCAGTTCAAATCTTGGAATGACTAAACGCTGTTAGTTCGAGGACGAGACATGGACGGAGTGTCCTTGCTCGAATGCTTCGCGATCGAGTGACTTGCCGTGTGCTGCGAGCAGATCTTCGGCGCTCTGGTATTCATCGAGATCCAGATTAATAGTCAGCAAATACGCGGCTCGTGTTCCGTCAAACAACGCGTCCTGCTGATTCTGATCGAGCGGGAGTTGATCGAGCGCTTCTTTGAACGCGTTCCACATGTTGCGTTGTGACTCTCCGAACGGGTCATGGCTCATCATGCCATCGCTGGGGTGATCGATCTCGAAGACCTTGCGGAGCTGACGAGCGACAAACCGATTCCCGTTGCAGGCGCCCAAACGCACATAGTGGAGTCCGAAGATATGGAGTGGCTGATCAGCATGCGATTCGATATGTTCGATAAAGCGTGCAACTCCAGGAGTGAGCTCCGATGCTTCTTCGCATTGGTAGTATGTAAGATCCGCGGCAAAGAACGGCTCAAACTTGTGTAGATCATCAACTATCGGTGCAAGCTCAGGCATCGTGCTGATCGCACGATCCAGAGCCGCGTCCAAAGCTCGGTGGATATGTATGGACTGGCTCAGGTAGTCCACAAACTCTCCTCTCGAGATTGTGCCTTTGATCATCGACTCCGGCGTGCCTCCACGCTCGGCGATCTGATGCAGATCCCAGTTGTCGCTCTTGAGTCGGCTGGTGATTTCAGTGGAAACAGTCATGGCAAATCTCCGTAAATGAGAATGGGTCTCAATCATAGCCGTGGACTCGAACTGCAACACCAGTTGCATCAGTTATGAATGTAATGTGTGCAAAAAAAGGTGCCCCCCGATCGATCCGGGGTGGGGGGTGGACCATATCGGGGGGACTTTGGGGGGGCTGGTTGTCAGGGCAGATTCTAGATGCCCGAGAAATGGGAGTCCAGATCACAGAAAGTGATCTGGTCTGGAGTATAGCAGGTTCCGCTCAACCCGCCGCGAACGCGGCAAGAAAAGCGGAGACATCCAGGAAATTCCATTGCCCGTCGTTGTTGAAGTCCGCGATCGGATCTTGGACTCCAAACAAGCTCAGGAACTGGGAAACATCGAGGAAGTTCAGACTGCCGTCGCCGTTGATATCCGCGGAGGTTTCGCTGCATCCCAAAGCTTCGATCCGCAGATCATCCACGCCGGCTTCGACGATCGATCCACTTCCAAGATCCGACGCGATGAATCGGACGCGGATCTGATCCGAATCCGGAGCCGGGAATCGTTTTTCGACCCAGATGCCCGCGTTCTCAGTGACTGTCTCGAGTGTGCTCCATGATCCACCATCGTTGGTTGAGATCTGGACAAGCATGGAGTCCTCGTTTGGGGATGCGCCAGTGTCGTTGGAGTACCAGCGCCAGTAAATGAGCTCAGCGCCATCAGGGAGTCCGCTCGCATCAAGCAGTGGGGAGGTCAGCGTGGTTGCGCCGCCGTCGATGTCATTGGCGCCGAGTGATCCTCCAGAAGCACCATCGGTGATCCAGCAGAGCGTTCCCGATCCAGGCGTGTGATCGTCCTCAGGCTGAGCAGCAGTGGACTGCGGATCAGCGCGTTCCCAAATGCCGGTGGTTGCGGAGTCGGATGCTTGTCCGACGATCCATCCAGTGCTCGATTCCATGTCGTCCTCGAACGCGATGGTGATCTCTTGCGAGAGCACAGACAATGCTGAGGACGCGCCTCCAGCAGGGTACTCGACTGTGATCCCTGAGAGTGAGACCGCGCTGAAGTAGTACTCGATCATCTGTCCGCACGCTGCGCCTGGGAGTAAGCCGCTGAACTGTGAAGAACCGATGCCCGTCATTGGTGATTGCGTGAAGGGTCCTGTGTTCCCTACGCGTGCATACAACGAGACCATGCTCGGATCGACATCACTGAGGCTCGGCGCAGATGTCAATGTGACCGGAGTTGGTGTATTGGCATTGACGATTTCTATAGTCTCATGCGAGAGCAAGATTTCTTGAGTCGTGCGCTGTGCAAAGAGTTTGGCGGCTTCCCAGTTTTCCTGAGCAGTGGGAAGAATCACATCAGGGGATGGATCGAAACCGCCGAATCCGGCGCCGGCTTCGGGACGAAGCTCAACGGTAAAGCTCGGCACACCCGCGCCGTCGTAGAACCAGTCCGAGCAGGTTCCCGCCGCGGCGTACAACTGCCAAGACTGGATCGGATCGTAGAACGCTCCGGAGTACGACTGGATCAGGTCCGACATGTCTCCAGAGAGGGACTGGAAGAATGAGCGATCGGGTTCTGGAGTGACCAGACCGAGCTCGTATCCCAATGGCCAGAGGATGAGCTGGGAGTAGGTGTGATAGTCGATGTGCGCGACGAGATCATCACCAAAGCTCAGCGCGAGATCTCTGAGCGCGGCGGTTTCAGGTTCAGAGAACGCCGCGGTGCCGTGGTAGATATCTGATGATGGATCTGTTGATGTGCCGTCTCCTCCAAACGCGACATCCCAGTTTCGATTGAGGTCTACGCCGTCGAACGAGCTTCCGGCGTTATCGCGTCGGTTCTTTCTCCAGAATCGTTCAGACGACCATGAGTACAGATAGCCGTCTGGATTCAGGACAGGGATGATGACAAAGCGGACATCACTGAGCAGTTGTGCAACCACAGGGTCGCTGGATGCGTCATCGATGAGTTTGGATGCGATGTATGTGACGGTCATCGGACTGACCCACTCGCGTGCGTGCTGTCCACCGTTCCAGATGATGATGGGACGATCGACTCCCAAGTTCCCAGGCTCGTCCGGTGCCGTGATCGTGTACGCGAACATGTCGCGGGATTCGTAGGTGTCTCCGAAGTCCATCTTGGAGATCATGTCAGGATGAGCAGCGAGTTGGGTGTCCATGTACGCGTAGATGTCCGCGAGCTGTTTGTAGTTTGTGAACCAGCTCTCGTCATGTGTCGAGGCGCCGCGTTGGATCTGTCCCTGAGGTTTGAACGCACCGCTCTGATTGATGATATCGAGCTGCTCTTGCTGGACGAGCGTTTCCCATCGGTTCTGGTTGTGTGTCTGGAGGTCCGCGATCTCGACGATCGGATTGACTCCGAGTTTGACAAGCTCGTCGAACTGATCCGCGTTGATCTGCAGATCGACCTTCCCGAGTCCAGGACGCTCTGACCACGATGAGACCGCGAGATCGAGTGCTGCTGCGAGTTGGCTTTCTGAGGTGATCCGTACCGAGACGACCATCTGCCCCTCATACGCCATCGGGATCGGATGTGTGAGCAGATCGATGCGTTCAACCTGCTGGTTCTGAGCGAGCGTGTGGGAGGGGATCATCGCGAGCGACGCGACGAGCAGAGCTGTGGATACACGGCAGATAGTTGGGAGGTGCGGCATGGGCATCTCTTCTCCAGATTGGGTTGCTCTGGACTCCAGAATCGAGCACAGAGAGTGGTGTGGTCCTTGTCGGCGATCAATCGAGGTGAGTTCGTGGATGCCGAGCAAGAGTACCAAGAGTGGTCAACAGCAACACGAGCGAGTGGACAGAAAGTCCGAGAACTGGTTGGATCGTGATCCAGCAAAGGCGTGCTCGTGTCTTTAAAGGTACGCAATCGAGAGGAGTTTGGTTGCCAAAGCGGATGTTCAAGGGAGTCAATGGTTGCGTTTTGAGCCCAAACTTGTCACAATCGGAGATCATCGACGCGGTTCTGGCGTCGTAAACGCGATCTGGATGATCCAGATCGAGCCGTGGAGCCGGAATGGGCATTCAAGAAATGGACCAAGCGAGTGGGGGACATGAGCATCGCGCAGCTATGCACGATGTCCTCAACGACCTGCGTGCGTTTGAGTACATGATCGAACACGGCATGTTCGAAACAGGCATTACCAGAATCGGCGCTGAGCAAGAGCTCGCGTTCGTCGATGATGCGATGCGTCCAGCGCCATTGGGTCCAGAGGTCATCGACCTGCTCCATGAGCGCCGCGCGACCACAGAGATCGGTCGCTTCAACATGGAGTTCAACTGCGATCCGAAGGTCTTCACTGGATCGGTCTTGCGTGATCTGCACAAAGAACTCGAAGAGCTGATGACCAAGGCGCAGGATGTCTCGCAGAAGCTCGGTGCGAAACCGATCCTTATCGGGATCGTCCCGACGCTCCAGCAGCAGCATCTGTCCAAGGACTACATCACTCCCAAGCCGAGGTACTACGCGCTCGATGAGCGGATCACCAAAGCGCGAGGTGGACGCTACGACATCCGAATCAAAGGGATCGACGAGATCAACTTCTCGCACGATTCAGTGATGCTCGAGGCGCTCAATACTTCGTTTCAACTCCATTTTCAGGTGACTCCTGAGGACTTTGCGATCTCGTACAATGTCGCGCAAGCGGTGACCGCGCCGGTGATGGCAGCCGCCGCAAACTCCGCGGTCCTCTTTGGCAAACGACTCTGGCACGAGACTCGCATCGCGGTTTTCGAGCAGACCGTAGATACATCCGGACAGGACATCCCTACGCAGCGGGACATGCTCAAGCGTGTGCGATTCGGTGAATCGTGGGTCAAAGAATCCGTTGTTGAGTTGTTCAAAGCAGATATCGCACGATTCCGAAATATGTTCCGTGCGGATGCAACGCAGGACTCGCTTGCGATGGTCCAGCGAGGTGAGATCCCCAAACTCTCGGCATTGCAAACATACAACAGCACGCTCTATCGCTGGAACCGTCAGTGCTATGGGATTACCGATGGCAAGCCTCACCTGCGTATCGAGAATCGTGTGCTTCCTGCTGGACCAACAATTGTTGACGAGATTGCCAACGCTGCGTTCTGGTTTGGTTTGATGACTCGCATGCCGAAGCTGTATCCTGATCTAACAGAACGGCTGGCATTCGCCGACGCGCAAGCGAACTTCGTCTCAGCAGCACGATCAGGATTGGACTACAAATCTCGCTGGATCGATGGAAGAGTCATCCCGACTCGTGATCTAATCCTGGGAGAGCTGGTTCCGATTGCGATTGAAGGGCTCCGCGAGGCACAGGTCGATCACCAGGACATCAACAAGTACATGGACATCATCTCCGAGCGGACGGAAACGGGACGCAACGGCGCTCGCTGGATGATTGATTCGGTCGCGCACATCCATGAGAAAGGGACACGCGCTGAGCGATTGAGCACGCTGACTGCCGGCACAATATCCAGGCAGCAGATCGGGACGCCGGTGCATGAATGGAGCGTCGCGGAGATCCGTGAATGCGGCGAATGGAGACACCACTACACCACTGTGGGTCAGTACATGCAGACTGACCTCTTTACGGTTCGGCAAGACGAGCTGATTGATCTCGCGGCCTCGATCATGGATTGGGAGCAGATCCGCCACATCCCAGTCGAAGACGACGAACACAAACTGGTCGGATTGGTCAGCTATCGAGCATTACTGCGTTTGGTCGCTGATCCTGTGAAGCGCAAGAGCGACTCGATCGCGGTCGAGGACATCATGGAGCGCAAGCCGGTCTCTGTCCAGCCGGAGACTCCGACGCTCGACGCAATTGCGTTGATGAAGCAGCATCGCGCCTCGTGTCTCCCAGTGGTCTTGGAGAACGGCAAGCTCGTGGGGATCGTCACTGAGCACGATTACATGCGGATTGCAGGGAAGTTGCTCGAAGATCAGCTTCGCGGCGGCAATGATACAGAGTGAGCCTTGAATTTTGAGTACTGGCTCAGTCCCGCGGAGTGTGTGCGTGCCGATGACCGAAGTCCAAACAGAGCAATCAAGCCCAGCCGTTCAGCGATACCCAGAGCGGGAGATCGGTCGAGCGGGTGATGCGAGCATGGGGACGACCCTTGTCGTGCTCGGCGGGGTTCATGGGAACGAGCGCGCGGGACTCATCGCGGGACAACGCGTGCTCGATCAACTCCACTCCGATCGCTACGCGCATATCAGTGGACGACTCATTGTGCTCGCCGGGAACCTCGCGGCATTGAATCACGAGGATCCCGAGACACGCTACATCGATCATGATCTCAATCGTTTGTGCAAGCGCGAGCATTTTAGTGAACCCGCTTCAACAAGCGCTGAGCATGAGCAGATGTTTGAGTTGTTTGGATCACTCGAATCGATCCATGCATCGTGCAAGCAGGCGGGTCAGCAGATGATCGTGCTCGATCTGCATACAACGAGTGCGCCTTCAAAGCCAGTAGTCGCGTTCGAGGATTCGCTGCCGGCGCGTGTGCACGCGATGCGTATGCCTTGTCCGAAGTATCTGGGGATCGAAGAAGAAACCAACGGCTTGGTGATCGATGCAGTCACCGCTCGGCTCGGATGCATCTCGTATCTTGTCGAGGGAGGGCAGCACGATGATCCCGCGTCGATCGATGTGCACGAAGCCGCGATCTGGATCGCGCTGGATACGGCGGGTGTTGTGGAACTCTCAAGACATCCAAAGGACCACTTCGCGTACATGCGATCGAAGTCCCAGGATCGTGGTCATGTGGTGTACGATGTGCGCCATCGTGAACCGATCACTAGCGAAGACTTCAGGATCTGTGCCGGCGTCGAGGCGGGGACTCCTGTACACGCTCGAAAGACGAAGATCGCGATGCAAGCTGGGAAACCTGTGTACTCCCCGATTCACGGGCGGATCTTTCTTCCAAACATGCAAACACACAAGCGGATCAATGATGACGGGTTCTTCATCGTTCGCAGGGTCAGCAGCGGTTGGGTGAATCTCTCAGCATGGCTCCGTAGTGTGGGGTGGGTCCACAAGCTGATTGGGATCATGCCGGGGGTGTATCACAGTGAAGATTCTTCGCTGCTTGTGGATGCGGATCTCGCGTGCGTGCTCCGTAGGCAGGTGTTCCATCTGTTTGGGTATCGACTCGAGCGTCATGATGGACGAGAGGGTGGCACAGGGATCATGCGTGTCGTCAACGGCACGAAGGCATTTTTTAAAGCACTGTTCCGAGGTCCCATACGAGGCAAGGACGGCAAGGGACCTGATCCGGAGGATCATCGCTTCTGGATCGTCCGAAGGCGCAAGCTCGATCGGTAATTGGATCTGTGCCGCGTATAGTTGACACATGAATACAATCATCTTGCTTCGAGGCGCTCTTGTCCTAGTCTGTGTGCTCTGCAGCAGTGCGTGCGCCAGTGCTCCGGTTCGTGATGCGGACCTGTTCTTTGATACATTCGCGAAAGCCGCGGTTGCCGCGGATCATCCGGATGCTTCTGCGGCTGGCGCTCAGATGCTCGCACAAGGCGGGAATGCGGTGGACGCCGCGGTCGCCGCTTCGTTTGCACTCTCTGTGGTGCGTCCCTATTCGTGCGGGATCGGAGGTGGGGGGTTCATGGTCATCTACCTCCCCAACGATCCCACGCACGGGCGTGTGCTGACGACCATTAACTATCGCGAGACTTCTCCAGCGGACGCGGGTCGGTACCGATCCGGATATTCGATGAAGAACGGACGCTACGCGGTCGCGGTCCCAGGGACGGTCGCTGGATTGCTCCACGCATTAGAGGAGTACGGGACGCTTGATCGTGCGACGGTTTTGCAACCCGCAATCGACGCGGCGATGGAGGGGTTCGTCGTTGATGAGCATTACATGAATGCTGCTGAGGGAATCATCGAGCGTTATCACAAGAACCCGGCGCTGCGTGACTCAGAGATGGGAATGCCTTGGAAGAAGTTCACGCTTTGGGGACAGGTGAAGCTCGGCGATCGGATCCGAAATCCAGAGCACGCGCGAGCATTGGAACTAATCGCACAACACGGCTTGGAAGCATTTACTACGGGCGCGATCGGTCAAGCAATCGTGGACACGCTGACGGTTGAGCCGATCACCAAACGCACTCCGATCCCAATTACGCTCGAGGATCTCGCGGGATACGAACCGATCGAGATGAAACCGATCGAGACAGTAATCAACGGCAAGCGACTAATCGGGATGCCTCCCCCATCCAGCGGGGGAGTCACGATGTTCGAAGCGTTGGAGATTATGGAAGCAATGGGGTACAACTTCCAAAGCGCTAAGCGGGATGCCGACAGCGTTGCGATGCTGATTGAATCACTCAAGCACGCGTTCGCAGATCGATCGCGTTACCTCGCGGATCCGATGTTCACTGAGGTACCGATTGAACAGCTTCTTGATGAAGACAACATCCAAGATCTCGCGTCGAAGCTGAATCTGCACGGGCAAAGCCCAGACTTCTACGGTACAAAGCTCAACGATGATCTATCTGCGCCGATCGAAGATGATGGCGGGACGAGCCATGTCAGTGTGATCGACCAGTTCGGTGGCGCGGTTGCGATGACCGAAACAATCAATCTCGAGTTTGGATCGCTAGTCGGAGTTAAGGAGTTCGGGTTCTGTCTCAACAATGAGATGGACGACTTTACCAACCCACGCAAAGTCGGCAAAGGCAACGCGTTCGGCTTGGTCCAGTCCGAACAGAATATCCCTGAGAAGGGCAAACGCCCGCTTTCAAGCATGTCACCAACGATTGTGCTCGATGAAGAGGGCAAAGTCTTCGCGATAGCCGGAGCGTCCGGCGGACCTCGGATCATCACAGGGACAATGCAAGTCTTGTTGAATGTGATGGGCGGGATGAATGCCGGTGAAGCGGTATCCCGTCCACGCTTGCACAACCAATGGCTCCCTGATCAAACACAGTTCGAGACGGGGTTCAACACTATTGTACTCAATGTGTTCAAAACGCCGTTGCGGGGGTATGGTCAGATCATCGGTAGTGAGGACGCGGTCGTGGGCAATGTCCAGATTATCGTGCGTGATGGTGAGGGCTGGCAAGCCGCGAGCGATCCACGCAAGGGTGGTCGTCCGAGCGGGATAGACTGATCGCCATGAGTACAGACGAGCAGCAGATCAAAGAGGGCGCGACCAGAGCGCCTCTCCGCGCCGCGGTAACCATCGGCGCGCACTTTATCGTTGATGTCTTCTCGTTTATCGGGATCGCGCTGCTCCCGATGCTCGCGGTGCTGCTGGAGATCCGTCCGGAGCAGAAGGCGCTCCTGCTGGCGCTGGGATCGGTGTGCTCCGGAGTCATCCAACCAGTCGTCGCGTGGGCGAGCGATCGCTACGACTCGCGAGCGTTCGGGACGGCGGGGTTTGTGATCGCGGTGCTGTGCATCGGGAATCTCGGGATGGCACGGGATTTTACCGAGCTCGCGATCCTTTACAGCATCGGCGCGATGGGGGTCGGCGCGTTCCATCCTCCCGCCGCCGCGACGGTCGGACAGCTCGGGGGCGCGAAGCGATCGAAGTATGTCGCGCTCTTCTTCCTCGCGGGAATGGTGGGGGGGATCGTGGGCAATGTGTTCACTCCGATGTATGTGGACTGGATGACTCCGGAGAAACTCAACACAGAGGCCTCAAAGCAGGGCTTGCTCGCGATCCGCTGGTTCATCCCGATTGGTCTGCTCGCGGCATTGTTTCTATCGATTGCGATCCATAAAGCCGGACACCGTCATCACGGCGCGCACGAGCATCAGGTCGGATGGGATGCGCACGAGCGTCGACAACGATGGATCGGGGTGTGGGTGCTCTACGCGAGCAACGTGCTCAGGTTTACAACCAACATGGCGCTGGTGTATCTGTTCACCGAGTGGGCATCACGCTTCGTGCTCAGCAAGCACAACGCTGTTGAGCTCACCGAACAACTCGGGATCGAAGCATCGCAGATCAACGGCACGCTCCAAGCATCCATGCAGGTCGGGATGGGAGGCGGAGGCATCACGCTCGGATTCATCCTCGCGGCGCGATTCGAGAAAGCGGTCTTCATCATCCTCCCGATGCTCGGGGCGATCAGCATCGCGATGATCCCTCAACTATCTGCAATAGATCCAAGCATCAGTCGATGGATGGTGATGGGTGCAGCGGTGTTGTCCGGGATCGGATTCGGAGCCGCGATCCCGGTGAGTCTGTCGCTCTCGCAGCGATTGCTCCCGCACCGAACCAGTTTGGTGTCTGGATTAATGCTCGGCGGCGCGTGGATGCTCTCGTTCCTCGGACCGATGGGTGCGGAGGTCGTGCAGAACGGACTCAACGCGAAACCCAATGTGCCGAGCTTTGTGATTGATCTGGTGAACCTGCTCCCAGATTCATCCGCACAGCGCGTGATGGATGGGTTCGGTCTCGACGCCGCGTTCACAGTCACAGCGGTCTTGCTGTCGATCTCAGGGATTGTTGCAATTTTCTTGCCGCATGGTTTAATCGTTCGCAGCTCAGAGTAATCACTGATTCTGATTGTTGAACGCACATCGCCGTGACACTGTTGTGACATCTTTGTGACGCGCGTGTGACACTGTGATTGTGTGACACAGTTGTGACGATACAAGACGCAATCGAACGGTATCTATTGACGTGGGACGGTTGGCAACAACGCCGTCACCCCCAACGCAAGGAGACCATTCGATGAAACGCACTCATACAGCACTCGCACTCACGCTCGCACTAGCCGCGGGACTCTCACACGCCGCGATGGATCGAACACCGAGACCATCAGGAAGCACTGTTGTCCGTTGCAAGGGTGTTTCGCAACAGCAACAGAAGAAAGTCGAGGTCGTTTTCGTCCTAGACACCACCGGCTCGATGAGCGGCTTGATCGAAGGCGCGAAACAAAAGATCTGGTCCATCGCATCAACGATCTCGCAAGCACAGCCCGCTCCGGAGATCCGGATGGGACTCGTCGGGTATCGCGATCGCGGGGATCAGTATGTGACTACCAAGACCACGATGACGGATGATCTGGACACGGTGTACGAAACACTGATGGGATTCGAAGCGGGGGGCGGCGGAGACACTCCCGAGAGCGTGAACGAGGCGCTGTTTGAAGCCGTGGAACGGTTCGATTGGTCGGATGATCCGAGCACACTGAAGATCGTGTTCCTTGTGGGTGATGCGCCGCCTCAGATGGGGTACGACGACGATGTGAAGTACCAAGCGTCGTGCAAGCTTGCGGCAGAGAAGGGGATCATCGTCAACACAATCCAGTGCGGGAATCTCCACGGCACCAAAGACCACTGGACGAAGATCGCGGGACTGACCAACGGGCAATACGCCGCGATCGATCAGGACTCAGGTGTGCAGCGGATCACGACTCCATACGATCAGGAGATCACAGAGCTGGACCAGCAGCTCACATCGCTCATGATCGACTACGGCTCGCGCGACGAGGTTCTGTATCAAGAATCCAAGCGTGATCGCGCCATCAAGATTTCATCGAGCGCCGCCCCTGAAGCGTCCGCGGATCGCGCGATCTACAACCAGACCGCGGCGGGACGATCGAATCTCTACGGCGTCAAAGAACTCGTCGATGATGTCGTCGATGGACGCGTCGCGCTCGAGGATGTGGAGAAGGACGAGCTCCCTGAGGAGTACCAGTCTAAAACCACAGACGAGCTCAAGAAGCTGATCGCGGAGAACAACGAGCAGCGTGTGAAGATTGAATCCAGACTCGCGGAACTCGCGAAGCTGCGCCGAGACCATCAGGACAAGGCCCGCGCCTCGATGAAGGGCGACAGTTTCGACATGCAGGTGCTCATCACCCTCCAGAAACAAGGCGAATCGATCGGGCTCACGATCACGAGCGGCACAGAAGATTCGAAAGAAGACAAAGTCGGCTTGTCCGAGGATTGATTCCAATACGTATATGATCACAGAGAAGCCATTATCCACGAAAGGCCCATGATGAACACACGAATCGCACACATCGCCGGACTGCTCGCATCGACCGCGATCCTCCAGACCACGCTCGCCGATGACACCGCACTGACGATCTACTCCACCGCGACCCCTGGCGCGGTCCCGGCGGAGTGGTACCGACCAGTCCCGGGACAGTCCTACGGCTACGGCTACAACCGATACAACCAGATCCCTGGATACGCGGTCATCCGTCAGGATCGGACGCTCGACATCGATCAAGGACTCAGCGTGCTGAGCTTTACCGATGTCGCGGCGCTGCTCGATCCGACGACGGTCCAGTTCTCTTCGCTGACTGATCCAGATGGGACGAGCGTGCTTGAGCAGGACTACCGCTTCGATCTGCTCTCGATGGATCGCATGCTCGAACGCTACATCGATCAGAAAATCATCTATGGCGGACAAGAGATGACCCTCATGTCCACAGCAGGCGGAGGCATGCTGCTCCAGGGAGACGACGGACGCGTGCAGTTCCAGCAGGGGTACGCGGGAGTGGTCTTCCCATCGCTCGATGAATCGCTGGTCACCAAACCAACCCTGATGTGGCAGGTGAACGCCGCGACTGGTGGTGAGCATGACACACGCGTGTCGTACCAGACCACCGGGATCACCTGGTGGGCGGATTACAACCTCATCTTCACGCCCGGCGACGATGCGAACTCAGGAACTGTCGATGTCGGCGCGTGGGTCTCGATCCTGAATCAATCGGGAGGGACCTACGAGAACGCGAAACTGAAACTGGTCGCGGGCGATGTGAATCGAGCTCAGCCGAAGAATCAGTTCAGACAGGTCGAGACCTACATGCGAGCGAACGCAATGGAGGACTCAGGAGCCGCGGGATTCGAGGAGAAATCATTCTTCGAGTACCACCTCTACACGCTCGGACGACCCACCACGATTCCGGATCGTTCAACCAAGCAGATCGAGCTGTTCGAAGCCGTCAACGATGTCCCGGCTGAGAAGGTGTTGCTCTACGACGGGACGGCGCAAGCACAGTGGTTTGGGAACTCCGCGATGATGGACCAGAACTGGGGTGTCCAATCCAACTCGAAGGTCGAGGTCTACCTCAAGTTCGAGAACTCCGAGGACAACGGGCTCGGGATCCCGATGCCATCGGGGCGCATGCGCGTCAATCAGAAAGACCAAGCGGACGGCGCATTCGAGTTCATCGGAGAGCACGTCATCGACCATACTCCGCGCGAAGAGGAGATCATGATCAAGCTCGGCAACGCTTTTGATGTCGTGGGAGAACGCCGACAGGTCTCGTTCGAGCGTGGGAAACGCTGGATCGTCGAGACCATCGAGGTCAAGCTCCGCAATCGCAAGGACGAGCCGGTCGATGTGGTGGTGCAAGAACGCCTCTACCGCTGGACCAACGCAGACATCCAGAAGCACTCGCACAACTACGACATGCTCGATGCGCGCACGATGCACATCCCGGTGTCGCTGGATGTCGATGAAGAAGAGACCGTGACCTACACCGTCCGCTATTCATGGTAAACTCTCGTCAGTGCGATAAGGAGATTGCATGTCACAAGGTGTATTGGTGGTTGTGGAGGACGACGACTCGATCAGGCGCGGCTTGGTCGATGCGTTGTCGTTCTCGGGATACACCGTCCACGAAGCAAGCGATGGTCAGCAGGGCTTAGAGCTCTGCCTGAGCGTCGACGCGGACCTCGTGCTGCTCGACATCATGATGCCCAAAATGGACGGGCTCGCGGTGCTCAAGGAACTCCGCAAACCCAAACCCGGTGTCCCTGTGATATTCCTCACTGCACGAGGCGAGGAGACGGATCGCATCGGAGGACTCAAGCTCGGCGCGGACGATTACATTGTCAAGCCGTTCTCGCTTGACGAGCTGATCGCGCGGATCGAAGCGGTCTTCCGGCGCGTTCCCGCTCGTCCATCGCAGCGGAAGAAGATCACCATCGCGGGGCGACAGCTGGACTTTGACCGCCGAGAAGCCGTGCTCAGCGATGGGACGCGATTGACGCTCACCGAACGCGAGGCGGAGGTCATCGGTTTCCTTGCGTCCAATCCCGGACGAGCGGTCTCGCGCGACGAGCTATTGCAGAAAGTCTGGGGAGTCGATCCGCGCGGGACGCACACTCGAACGGTGGACATGGCGATCGCGCGCATCCGCGAATCGCTCGGAGACGATCCATCGAATCCCGAGGTCATCAAAACCGTGCGAGGCAAGGGCTACATGCTCGCGGATCCGGATGGGGATGACTCGTGAATCCCGCTCGTCACAAGCTCTGGATCGCGTTCTGGTCGGGGGTGCTGCTCATCGTCGCCGTGCTTGGGTGGGCGAGTGCACGAGTCTACATCCTCGAGGAACGCAACGCGACGGCACGCGCCGAGAACCAGCGACAAGAAGTCATCCGACTCGCGCTGTGGCGCATGGACTCTCGATTAGCACCGATGATCGCGCTCGAAGCGGCTCGTCCCGTTCAGGATTACAAAGTCCTCATCGGAGAGAGTCAGCCAAAGCTCGACGACGGATTTGCGAGCGACGCGCGCCACGACGATCCGGGAATGCAAGATATCGTACGGAACGGGATCGATAGCGGTTCGTACAACGTCGGATACTTCGAGATCGACGAGAGCGGTCAAGCGAAGGGCACGCTGGACCGAGCTGTGGAGGTCGCGGAGAACTCCAGGGGGTACAGCGACGACATCGCCTTGAATGATTCAGATGCAGATGTCGAATCCCGCGAGAACAAAGAGGAAACACCGGCTGTATCAAATCCCGCCGGGAGCGGAGTTGTTCTTCAGAGCGAATCAGCATCGGAAGCGGATTACCTGGCGCGTCAGCAGATCGCGGATCTGGCGCAGTACAAACGCGCCTCGCGCAAGAGCGACGAGTTGAGCAACGTACCAGAGCGTGCTGAAGTCGAGCAATCTAGCGAGCTTATTGAATCAATGAGCGCCGCGCGAGCAGATCCGCAAGCGTTCATCGCGAATGACATGGATCAAGTGATTGTGGGAGGGGCTCCATCCGTCTCGATCGGAGCGATCGAACCACGCTGGGTCGTCGGAGACGACGGCGTGACCGAGCTTGTCCTCACACGAACGATCAATCAAGACGGGCGGAACATCGTCCAGGGGGTGCTGCTGGATTGGCCCACGCTCTCGCGTGATTTGATTCTCGCGATCGAGGACCTGCTCCCGACATCAACGCTCCAACCGATCCGTGTCGAGCAGCCTCAGAGCAAGTCCGCGACGAGCAGCTATCGCCTCGCAACCATCCCCGTCTCGTTTCATCCCGGCGGAGCGATCGCGGTCGAGGGGGACTCGATCACGCCCGCGATCTTTGCGATGATGGTGACCTGGATCGCGGTCATCGGCGCGATGATCGCGGTGGGGATCGTGCTGCGAACAGTGCTCACGCTCTCGGCGCGACGAGGTCGTTTTGTGGGCGCGGTGACACACGAACTCCGAACGCCGCTGACGACGTTCCGTTTGTATTCTCAGATGCTCGCGGACGGGATGGTCACTGACGAAGCGGTCCGCAAGGACTACCTGAACACTCTCAAACGCGAGTCCGATCGATTGACAGGCATCGTGGAGAACGTCCTCGAGTACGCGCGCATCTCGCGACAGAAAGGCATCAAGGACAAACCCAAAGGCGAGCAGACGCTCAGCGTCGGAGAGATGATGGCGCGGATTGTCCCGCCGATGTCGCGCCTTGGTGAGCAGTTCGGGATGGACCTCATCGTCTCAGATTCCACATCTGATGACGCGGAGCGCACGATGACGCTGGATCCGCACGCTGTGGAACGCATCGTGATGAACCTGATGGACAACGCGTGTAAATACGCCGGGGGGGACGGGAACAGCGACGGGGATAGCGAAGAAGAACGCGATCTGCGCGTGCACCTCGATGCATCCGTCGCATTCGACTCATTGCTGCTCGTCGTCGCGGATCACGGCCCGGGCGTCCCGGCGCGCGATCGACGCAAAATCTTCGGCGAGTTCGTGCGTGGTTCATCAGGAACCATGCGTGATCGTTCCGGACTTGGATTGGGATTGGCGCTCTCGCGTGGTCTTGCGATCGAGATGGGGGGTGACCTGTCGCTCGTCCGCAAGCGAGGGCACGGCGCGGAGTTCGAGCTCCGTATCCCGCTCAACTAGAGTTGCCAAAGCACGCGAGCGATTCGCGTTCCGTGAGCCGCTGGTCGAATCCGATCGCTTCCGATTCATCCATGTCGACGCGCCGGCGGTGCATCGCGGCTTGCAATGAGTCCTCGTGGTTGGCGCGGACAATGGGGACATCAGAACCAAACAGCAACGACTCTCCCGCGATCAATCCCGATTCAAGCAGCGAACGCAGCGGGAGCACACGATCCAAACGATCACTCAAGCACGCACGCAAGCTCTCAATATCGGGAAGCAGATGGCAAGGCTGCACTGACGCGATCACCCCGAGCTGAGCGAACCTCGTGATGTCCTCATCGTGGACCAGCTCCAGATGCTCGATCCGCGCGCCCATGTTCGTGCACTGCGTGCGCTCGATCGAATCGAGGACCGCGCGGACTGCGCCGTCCCCGATCGCGTGCGCCGCGACGGGCAGGCCTTGGGATTTGCTCAGCATCATCGCGTCGTCGATCTCCGATGGGGTCATCATCGGGGTGCCAGTGGTCCTCGTATCGGTGTACGGCTCAAGCATCCACGCTGTGCGCGAGTTGAGTGTGCCGTCGGTGAAGATCTTCGTTCCCGCGAGCTTGAGCTGATCCGATTCCCACTGATCGCGCGTCGCGAGTGTCGCTTCCAGATCGGGGATCAGCGGGAAGAGTTCGAACGAGAGAGTGGTCTGCCTT
Organism: Phycisphaeraceae bacterium; assembly: GCA_009827215.1. Classification (GTDB taxonomy): domain Bacteria; phylum Planctomycetota; class Phycisphaerae; order Phycisphaerales; family UBA1924; genus UBA1924. The sequence goes on along the minus strand of WUAJ01000001.1, from coordinate 3,940 downwards.
TCGTTGCGGAGCTCTGCGAGCAGCGGTCCGAGCCAAGTCTGGGACTTGAGATCGTGGACTTCGTTGAATCCCAGTGCTTCGAGGTGCATGCACGCGCTGAGCACGAGTGACTTGCGAGCATCGGCATCGGGCTCGGGGACAGAGTCCCAGAGGCGCAGTGCCGCGAGTTCGTAGAGGACACCGGTCGGGGTACCGTCGTGCGAAAGCTCGATGATCCCGCGATCGATTGTCGTTTGCTGATCAATCTTCGCGTGCTCAAGAGCGCTGCTCGAAGCGACAAGCGCGTGGTAATCGAAGCACCACGCGCACACAGGACGGCCATCCGCCGCGTGGTCAAGCTCCTGACGCGATGGCCAGCGAGTATCACTCCATGCCTCTGGACGAGCGCTGTGTGCGAGGACCCATTGATCGGGTTTGAGGGTTTGGCTGTGCTCAGCGATCGCTTCGATCATCGCCTCGCGCGATGTGCACTGCGAGCAGTCGAGCATCGTCAACGATCGACCAAGCTGAAAGATGTGCGCGTGCGCCTCACGCATCGCACGACTCCAGGAGCGCGTTGACCGAGTCGAGCGCGGATTCGGGATCGGAAATCATGGACGGAAGCTTGAGACGAACAAGACCGAAGCTGGCGCGGATGTCGATGCCCGTATCGTCCACCCCGACGGCCAGCGGCGATTCGTGCTCGACTCCCGAAAGCTTTTCGCACAGACGCGACAGTCGATCGCGGTCCGAGTTGAGTGCTTTGCACAGCGATCCCATGACCGAGACCAGCGGATTGACGAGCGGGCAGTTCTCCGGAGTGACGACCTCTCCCGAATCGAGCTTCGCGTACTCGTAGGTCGCGACAGCGAGCAGCGGGGTGGTCGCGGGGAGGTGGTACGCTGTGAATCGGTCGCTCTGCTCCTCGCTGACATCGTTGCTCAGATCCACAGCGATCCGCACGCGCGAGTCGAACGAATCACGCGGACACGCGAGGGTGATGTCTCTCGCATCCAGCGCCTCATCCATAATCGCGACGATGAATGATCCGGTCTTGGGATCGATCATGCACTTGGTGTCAAACGGGGATTCGTCATACAGCAGCGTCGCGGTCCACGCGCTGCGTAGGATGTGCGTGGCGCGGAGGAGCGTGCTGTCGTTGGGATCGAGCATGGGACGAGTGTATCACTCCAGCGTGCTCAGTGCCTCGCTGACGCTCAGGACAGGGGGTGGGGGATTAGAAAGATCGCCGAGGATCATCTGGTAGTACCCCACATCGATCCACTCGCCGTGCTTGTACCCCATGGACTTGTTGTACCCTGTCCGCTCCATCCCGATGGATTGATGGAGCTTGACGCTCGCGGGATTGGGTTCCGCGACTCCCGCGACGATGATCTGGAAGCGCTGGGCGCGGAGTGTATCGAGCAGACGATCGTAAAGCACCCTGCCGATCCCGCGTCCTCTGGCGCTTGGAGTGAGGTAGATGGTGATCTCCGCGGTCCAGTTGTACCCGCCGCGCGGGGACCAAGGCCCGGACTTGGCGAATCCGAGGAATGAGCCGTCGTCATCGAGCGCGGTGTACCAGGGGAACCGATCGCCCGCGCTATTGAGCTGCGTTTGGATGGTCGATTCGAGTTCGGGGTGTGTTCCGAAGTGTGCGGTGTTGTGCTCGATCTCGTGATTGAGCAGAGCCGTGATCGAGGGGACGTCATCGGACTGTGTCAATCGGATATTCATAGCTCACACCCTAAAGATCGACCCGAGCTTCTTGCCCATCATCACCGATGAGCCCACGAGCGTGACCGTAAGGAGCGTCATGCCCCAGACACCCATCGCTGATGCAATGTACTGTCCATCGCCCAGTCGGTTCGTGAACTCGTAAATCATTTTGGTGATCGGGAAGTGATCGCTCCGCTGCGCGAGGATCAGCGAGTCGGAAACTTCGAGCATCGAGAAGCTGAACACGAGCAATCCGCCCGCGATCAGATTCGCCATGATGAGCGGGACGATGATCTTGCGGACCGCTGCGACGCGCGTTGGGCTCAGATCCACCGCGGCTTCCTCAAGCTCGCCCGATGTCTGCCCCAGTCCCGCGACCGCCGAACGCTCGATATACGGCAAGCGACGCACCGCGTACGCGATGATCAATAGCGGGAAGGGATTGGGATCGGTCCCAAAGACCGCGAGCGTGCCCTCGAGTGGATCGCCTGCGCCGAACGGGAAGCGGAGCGTCATCGCGACATATCCGAACGCCATCACCAGTCCAGGCACCGCGAGCGGGAGCATGCAGAGCGAATCGAGCAGTCCGCGTCCGATGACCTTGGTGCGGACGAGGATGTATCCGATCAGGACACCGAATCCCATGTTGAGGATCATCGCGAGGAGCGACAGGATCAGCGAGTTCTTGATCGAGTTGAAGGATTCTCCGGCAGTCAACGCCTGCTCGAAGTGGGAGAAGGTGAGCGATTCAGGAAGCGCTGATGAGTACCACGAACCCGGCTCAGCGAGCGAGGTCAGCACCACGCCGATATGCGGCATCAACGCGAGTACAGTGACGGCTCCAAAAGCGATGGTCGCCATGAATCCCCAGAACGGCTTGAGTGGGGTCTCCCCTCCGGCACGCGATGCTTTGGAATACATCGCGTACCCCTTGCGTCCAAACACGAGCTTGCCGAGGATGTAGATCATGATCGCTGAAAAGAGCAGCACAAGCGTGAGTGCATATGGCTCGGCGTTGTTCTGCACTTCTTTCAAGCCGTAGAAAATCTGCACCGGAGTCACGGTCGAGTAATCGAACATCAACGGTGTGCCGAGCTCTGTGAAGCTCCAGATAAACACGATCGTCGATCCCGCAAACAATCCCGGACGGATCAACGGCAGCGTGATCTTGAAGAACCGCTTCCACCCTCCCGCCCCGAGGTTCTCGGCAGACTCATCGAGCGCCGGATCAAGGTTCGCGAGCGAAGCGACTGTGTTCAGATAGATAATCGGATAGAGGTGGAGCGCTTCGACGATGACCACTCCCCAAAACTTCCCATTGCCGAGCAGATCCCAGTCGGTGCCGAGCATCGCGTTGAGCGCGCCCTCGCGTCCCATGAGCTTGCTGATCCCGATCGCGCCGACAAACGGAGGGAGGATCAACGGCACCAAGATCGCGGCGTTGAGGATCTTCTTTCCAGGGAAAGTAAATCGCGCGCTCAGTGTCGCGAGCGGGAGCGAGATGATGATGCAAGTGGTCGTGACCGCGATCGCGATCTTGAGCGAGTTGATGAGTCCAGTGATCTGCAGGGGATCTTCGAAGACCAAACGCAGATGGTCGAGCGTCCATCCAGTTCCAGTCGCCGGGTCCTCCGCGAATCCACCTCGCACAGTCAGCGCGATGGGGTAGAGCAGGAAGAGTCCTAGCAGGGTCAGGAGCATCAGAAGGATGCTGTACTGGATCAGATTTCTGAGAGACTTTGCGGACATAGGGACCAAGTCTAGGGGGGGCTCATCGGCTTGTGCATCGAGTTTGTGTTCGCGGATTGTGTCTCAATTTGGGGCTTGGATCAGCAGGGTTGATCCCCTAGAATGGAGTATGACCGGGCGTGCAAGAGGCGTGCCCCCAGCCCACAAGGAGTGCACATGCGAATCAATGTCGTAGGGCGTCAGTTTGAAATCACCGACCCAATCCGGCTCCACGCCGAGAAGAAGGCCGAAAAACTCGATACATACAGCAGTTTCGTCCAGCAGATCGATTTCCGCATCTGGAAAGAGAGCCCCACCAAGGAGCAGTACGCTGTGGAACTGACTGTTGATGTGGAGCGTCATGAGGACTTCATCGCCAAAGCCGAGGGCAGCGATGTCTATGACATCATCGACGAGGTGGTCACCAAAGCGGATCGACAACTCCATGACCATCGCGAGAAGCTCAAAGCCGTCCGTTGAGATCGCTTTGACCGCTCGCGGAGCAGATCGGAAG